>JAGQJP010000685.1 GCA_020430585.1 Myxococcales bacterium
GATGTTGAGCTTGGTGAAACGCGCCGCACCGTTGAACTGCAGCGTGGTCTTCGTCGCGATGTAGAATCCCGGATTACCCTGGCTGTCCTTGTCGACGGCGATCGTGGCGTCGATCCCGCCCGTGCGCGCGGCGAGGTTCAGGCCGACACGATTGAGCTGTAGATCGGTGACCTGCACGTCGATGTCGAAGCTGCCCTTCAGATTGACCGTCGTATCCAAGTAGACGTAATAGCCGAACAGATCGATCCAACCGGAGTTCCAGCTGTAGCTCTGATCGACGACGTTGATCGAGGTATTGTAGACCTTGGTGCCGTTGATCAACGAGCCGAAATCGAAGTTGTTCAAGAGCACCTCGCCGATCGTGGCGAAGTCGTCGATCTTCGTGCAGGTGTATTTCTCGTTCGAATCGAAGCTGCAGGGGTGGTCGAAGTCGTCGAGGACGTCCTGGCTCAGGCGGATCACCATCCCGTCCTGCATCAGCGGGGTCTTCGACTCGTCTTGGGTGTAGGGCTCGAAGGCGCCCGAGTAGTAGTAGGCCACGGTGCGGCGCACGGTCTGACCCGACTTGTCCTTGGCGATCGCCTCGACGAAGTTGAGGCCGATCACCGGTTTGGTCTCGTGCTCGAAGGTGCCGTCGGGGTTGATCGTCGTCACCGCCTCGCCGTTGATCGTCACGCTCTCGACGCCCGAGCCGCTGTCGGTGACCTGGCCCTTGACCACCACCTTCGGCTCGCCGTCGATCGTCGCCCCGCGCTCGGGATAGGTGATCACCAGCTGCGGCGGATCATTGTCGCAGAACAGCGTCAGGCTGTCGGTGACGGTCTCGTAGGGCGACGCCAGCGTGACCTTGAACTCGTAAGTCCCCTCGGCGTCGAAGGTGTAGTTGTCGCCGCCGTTGTTGGTCACGCCGCTCGTCGGGCCGGTGATCGTGCCGCTGATGCCGGTCACTTCGTTGTCGTACTCGTCGTAGACCGTGTAGACCAGGGTCACCTTCTCGCCCGTCTTGAAGGCGGTCTTGTCGGGGTTCGCTTTGAGCACGACCTTCTTCGGCGCGCCCGCGGTGATCGTCAGCGTCACCGGCACCTCGGTCAGCGCCGTCGTGCTACCCTCGACCTTACAGCGAATCTCGTAGGCCCCGGCCTTGGTACCCGTCAGCTTGTTGCCGCTCCGCGTCACGTCGCTCGGCACCTCCGCCGTCGTCGTCACGCCCGTCACTTCGTTGCCTTCGCTGTCCTCGACGCGACAGCCGAGGGTCGAGCTGCCGCCGGCGGGGATCGACTCGGGATCGAGCTCGGTCACCACCTTCGCCGGATCGCCAGCGGTCACCGTCAACGACGCCGGGGTGTCGTCGAGCTGCGCCGTCGGTACGAGGCGACAGGAGACGAGGTAGCCGCCCGCCTTCTTGCCCATCAAGGCGTGGTCGTCGACGTCGACGCCCTGATCGGGGCTGATCTTGACCTCGGTCTCCGCCTCTTTGACGACGTTACCGTCTTTGTCCTTCGCCACACAGGTGACGTTCGAGACCTCGCCGGATTTGATCGTGCCCTTGTCGAGGACGGTGTCGATCGACGAGGCGAGAACCATCACCTCGGCGGGCGATTCGTCTACGATGTCGTAGCCTTTTACTTTACAGGTGACCTTGTGGTTGCCGAAGCCGCGGGGCGTCACCTCGGCGCCCACCACCGTCGAATCGGGGGTGACGCTGAACTCGGTCTCGACCGTGATCAGCTCGCCAGCCTTGTTGCGCACTTCGCAGGTGACGTTGAAGCTCTCGCCCAAGGTGATGCTCGTCGCCGAGACCGTCGTGTTGACCGTCGTCCCGTCGCCGATCTGCCCGTCACCCGTGTTGTTGCCCTGTTTGGATGTCTTGGCGCAATTGACGCCGGCGACTCCCAGCGCGACCGCCAAGAGCCAGACCACCACGTGTCCGCTGATTCGTCTCATTCTGCCGCCCCCCGGCTCTGGTTGGTTCCCTGTAAGGCACGAAAATCGGAATACGCTAGCACACCCGATACGCGCGAGTCAATCGCTCTCGCGCATTGGGCGCAGTCTTGCCAGTCGCCTCCCGTCGTGCTCCAATAGCGGAATGGGTTGGCAAGATCTCCAGCGCTACGTTCTCTTTCCCCGCCACCTGGCCTGGCCGGACCCGGCGATCCGGCCGCTCGTCGACGGCTTGCAGGAGCACTGGATCGAGGATCGTGGCGTCCGCGTCGAGGGCTGGTTCCTACCGGCGACGGGTGAGCCGCTGCGGCGGGCGGCGGTGATCTTCTGCCACGGCAACGCGGAGCTGATCGACCACTGGCCGCTCGCCCTGCGGCGCTATCGCGAGCTCGGCGTGCACGTCCTGTTGCCGGAGTATCGCGGCTACGGACGTTCTGGGGGCCTCCCCACCGAAGAGGCGATCGCCGCCGATCTGGTGCGCTTCTACGATTGGCTCGCCGAACGCGACGACGTCGATCCGCGGCGGATCATCTTCCACGGGCGCTCGCTGGGCGGTGGGGCGGTTTGCGCGCTGGCGCGTCAGCGCACGCCGTCGGCGCTGATCCTGCAGTCGACCTTCACCAGCGTGCCCGCTGTCGCCCGGCGCTTCGGAATCCCTCGGGCGTTGATCCGCGACCGCTTCGAATCCCTCGCCGTCGTCGAATCGTTCCGGGGAGCGCAGCTCGTGATCCACGGAGAGAACGACGAGCTGATCCCCGTGCTCCACGCGCGGCAGCTGCACGCCGCCGGGGCGAACAGCGAGCTCTACCTCGATCACGGCGACCACAACACGACGCCAACCGACAACGAGCGCTACTGGCGAGCGATCGAAGAGCTGATCGTCACCGCTCAGCGCGTCCCGCTCTAATCGAGCGCGAGGGCCGTCAGCTCCCCGGGTTGACCGCGCAGTCGAAGGAGCCGCCGATCGTGAGCGTCTTCCCGCTGTCGATGTCCTGTAGGCCCGTGCAGCTGAACTGGCCGGTAATGTGCTCGTTGTCCGCCCGGCTCAGCGAGAAGGTGCACTGGCTCGAGGAGTCCTGGGCCAGGAAGAAGAGCGGCGCGGATCCGCCGCTCGGGTAGTAAAAGATCTGAAACGATTGGCCGTTGCGGCTCCCCGTCGGATCGGATTGGTAGGAGCCGACCACGATCGGCGCGAAGACCTCGAAATCGACGTACTGCGTGTTGAAGTACGAGCTCTCGTCCCCGGCGACGCCGAAGGAGAGCGCGAGGTAGTCCTTCAGCGGAGGAGCCGCGCTGTAGCGAAGGCAGGAGATGTAGTTACTCGCCGTGTTCCAATCGATGGTGGTGTCGAAGCCGCTCCCCGTCACGGTCGCCTTGAAGACGTTCTCGCCACCGCTCGTCGTGTCGCCACCGCTCGTCGTGTCGCCGCCACTCGTCGTATCGCCGCCACTCGTCGTGTCGCTGCCGCTCGTCGTGTCGCCGCCGCTCGTCGTGTCGCCGCCGCTCGTCGATTTCGAGCTCGAACCGCAGGCGATCGTCAGCGACAACAGGATCACCGCGCCGGCTAGAGCCGGCCATTTCACGCCATGCCACATCGGTTGACTCCAATTCTCATGAGGTTGCAGATGCGCCGAGTATGCGCCGCGGTCGGCGGAAACTCAACTGGATTCTTCGCGCTTCGCGTCGACGACGGCGGCGCCTTCCTTCGCTTGGCGTCGCAATCGGCGGGCATGGCTCCGCCCCTCCTGGCGGGCGAAAACGAGGGCGAGCAATAGGAACGCCACTGCGTGGAAGTAGATGAAGGCCACGGACTCGCCGCTCGGCACGTCGAATGGCTCTCGCATCGCCGCGAGGGTCAGCGCGTCGAGATCTCCACGGCAATGCGCGGTGGCGACGACATAGAGCTGGGGATGGAGCGCCGCGACTTTGCCATACAGCGCGAGTCGGTCGCCTTGGCGGTAGCCGCGTTGACGTCGACCGTCGCGCTTGCTTCGGTAGAGCGGGCACCCGCTCTCGCAGGGACGCACCAGCTGCACGAGCACCCGGCGGGTTCCGCTGTCGCCCACAGTGAGCGCCAGCTTGGGGGAATAGCGCCGGGTACGGACCCGCTGGCGACCCTCGACCCGCTCCTCGCGCTCGACGCACCCGGCGACGAGCTCGGTATCGGGGATCAGCGGATTCATCGCGCTCAGCCGCCCCTCGACGCGCACGTGATCCCCGTAGTGGAAGGCCCCGCCGCCCGCCACGTCGGGCGCCGAGACGACCAGCTCATAGGCGAGGCGCGGCTCGTCGGTGAGCAGAAAGGCCCCAACCAGGCACAACAGCCCGAAGAACGTGCAGAGCACGACGCCTGGGTTGATCCGCATCTCCGCTCCACGCGTGACGACGACAATTGATCGAGCTCGCCCTCACTCGATGATATCGACCCGCGACGTCGGCGGCAAGCACGATGGTGCCGATTGGTGTCGCTCCCGGTTGCGGCGGAAATCAATTCGGACTATCGTCTGTTTCCAATACGCCGACGCCGGGCACTCGGCCCCGAGCCGGTTCGCGCCGACTGACGAACGAGCGAGGAGAGAATCGATGCGCGCCAGACTACTCACCATCATCGCGATCGGGATGCTGTTTGCGAGTGCAAACCTTCAGGCCGCGAAGAAGACGAGCCCGAAGGGCAAGCTCCGAGAGCAATTCTTCAACGAGAACAGGACCCTCGGCGACGCGTTCCGCGACGTCGGCGACTGCAAGCGGGCGATCGAGCGCTACACCCTGGCGCTGAAGTGGGCCGAGAAGACGCAGAAGAGCGAGCTCGAGCAGAAGATCGCGTCCTGCAAGAGCAGCGGCCCGGCGATCAAGCGCGTTCCGATCGCGGCGCACACGCCCTGCATCGGGCCGAAGAAGACCTACGTCACGATCGTCGAGTTCTCCGACTTTCAGTGTCCCTTTTGCGCCCGTGCGACGCGGACGATCGAACAAATCCGCAAGGCATACGGCGGAAAGGTGCGGGTCTGCTTCGTCAACCTGCCTCTCTCGTTTCACCGCAACGCGAAGCCGGCGGCGCTCGTCGCGCTGGCCGCCGCCAAGCAGGATCGGTTCTGGGAGTTCCATGATGAGCTCTTCCGTCACTCGCGGAGACTCTCGCCCGAGGTCTATACAGCGATCGCCAAGCGGCTCAAGCTCGATCTCGGTCGCTTCGAGGCCGATCGGTATGGCGCCGATGTCAAACGCTGGCTCGAGCTCGATCTGCAGCTCGCCCGCCGCGTCGGCGCGCGGGGAACGCCGAGTTTCTTGGTCAACGGCAAACGCCTCGTCGGAGCGCAACCCTTCGAGCGCTTCGCCAAGCTGATCGACACCGAGATCGCCCGCGCCAAGCTGCTGCTCAAGCAGGGTGTCTCCCTCGCCGGGCTCTACGACGCGCTGACCGTGCCCTTCCGCTCCAGCGAGAAGGGCCCGTCGCGCTCGACCGCGATCCACAAGGCCCCCCTTCCGAAGGGTACGGTCTGCAAGGGACCGAAACACGCGCTCGTGACGATCCTCGAGTACAGCGAGTTTCAGTGCCCCTACTGTAAGCGGGCACAGCCGACGCTGGCCAAGATCGCCGCGACCTGGCCCAAAGAGGTGCGGATCTGTTTCGCCCACTTCCCGCTGCCGTTCCACCCGAACGCCTTTCGCGCGGCGATGGCGGCGCTCGCAGCAGCGAAGCAAGGAAAATTCTGGCCGCTCCACGACAAGATGTTCGAGAACCAGCACAAGCTGGGGCCCGACGATCTGCTCGCGACCGTCAAGGCGCTCGGAATCGACCTCAAGCGTTTCATGAAGGACGTGCAGAACGAAAAGATGGTGCAACAGGTGCGCGACCACATCACCGCGGGGCGAAAGGCCGGGGTCCGCGGGACGCCGACCTTCCTGATCAACGGCGTGCGACTCGGCGGCGCCCACCCCTTCGAGAATTTCAAGCCGATCATCGAGGCGCAGCTACTGCGCGCGAAGAAGATGCTCAAGAGCAAGGGCGTCAACCGCCGCAATCTCTACGCCAAGCTGATCGAGAAAGGGATCGAAGCGCCCGAGCCCAAGCCGAATCTCGGCCCGACGGTTTACTACAAGGCCGAGATCCCGAAGGGCACGCCCTGCAAGGGCCCACGCGACGCCTGGCTGACGATCGTCGAGTACTCCGACTTCCAATGCCCCTATTGCTCGCGCGCCGCTGGCACGATGGCCGAGATACTCCGCAAGTGGCATGGCAAGGTGCGTCTGTGTTACCTGAACAACCCACTGCCGTTCCACCAGCACGCGTTCTCGGCGGCGATCGCCTCACTGGCGGCGCTGCGCCAAGGCAAGTTCTGGGAGTTCCACGACAAGCTCTTCGAGAACTACCGGATGCTGAGCGCGGAGAAGCTCCTCCAGATCGCCAGCGCCCTCAAGCTCGACATCGCTCGCTTCAAGCGCGATCTCGCCGATCCGAAGCTCAAAGCGCGGGTGCAGCGCGATCTCGAGCTCGCCGAGCGCGTCAACGCCCGAGGGACGCCGATCTTCTACATCAACGGGCGTCGACTCGTCGGCGCCCGGCCCTACGAGCACTTCCACCTCGCCCTCGACGAAGAGCTCAAGCGCGCCAAAGATGCGCTCAAGCGTAAAGACGTCACGCGTCGAAACCTCTACGCCTCGCTGATCAAGAACGGTCGCACGATGCCGGGCCCCGAGACCGTCGGGCCCGTACAGAAGCTCCCGATCGGAGGCTCTCCCGTCTGGGGCGACAAGAACGCGAAGGTCACCGTCGTCGTCTTCTCGGACTTCCAGTGTCCCTTCTGCTCGCGAATGGCCTTCGAGCTCGAGCGCGCGTCGCGGCGCTTCACCAAGGGGCTGCGCATCGTCTTCAAGCACTTCCCCCTCAGCTTCCACAAGATGGCGATGCCCGCTGCCCTCGCCAGCCTCGCGGCGCAGCGCCAAGGCAAGTTCTGGGAGTTTCACAACCGACTGTTTCGCTATCAGCGCGAGCTCAGCCCCAAGACCTTCGACCGCATCGCCGAGGAGATCGGCCTCAATCTCGCCCGCTTCAAGAAGGATCTCGCCGACAAGTCCCTCTCCACGCAGGTGAAGCAGGACCTCGATCTCGGCAACCGGGTCAAAGTCGAGGGCACGCCGACGATCTTCATCAACGGCCGCACCTTCCAGTCGCCCGGCGGCTACACGGCGCGCCACTTCGAGCGGATCTTCCGCAAGCTCGGCATTTGAGTTGGATTCCCGCTAACGGAATAGGTGCTCAGGCGGCGGTCTGGCGTGCGAACTGCTGGCTCACGGCGGCGTCGACCGACAACCAGCGCGGCCCGGTACCGACCTTGGTCAGACGAACCACGCTCCAGACGATCACCGACTGCGGAAACGAGCGGAGAAACTCGGCGACGACCTCACCGAGCGCGTCAGGGGTCAGCCCGACGTCGGAGACGAGGGTGACGAAGAGCTGCCAGAGATCGACATTCGCCGGGTCCGAGAGCAGGGCGTCGACGATCACGCCGAGGGCCTCGTCGATCCCCTCCTCTTCCATCGTGATCACGAACTCCATCCCCGCGTCCAGACGCGTCGCATAGCGCCAATCCTGCGCCTCGTCGACCGCTACGCTGAGACCGTCGAGGATCGGCAGCTCGAAGCGCTGCTGAATCATCGCCAACTCAACGGCGGCGCAGACGATCCGCGGATGGCTCTCGGCAAAGCCTTCGGGGTCGTCGAAATCGACGTCGAGCACGAACGCCAGCATTTGCGCCGCGTCCTCGTACCGCTGTTCCGCGATCAAGAGACGCGCGGCGAGACCGACACGGTCATCGTCGACGCCGAAGACCCGCTTGAGGCGCTCGTTGGTCTCGTCGATCGAGTCCTCGAAGTCCGCGTCGTCGTCATCGAACTCGTCGTCTTCGCTCGAAAACTCGTCGTCGACCGAGGGCGGGGTGGGCTTGGTCGCCGGGCGCGAGGGCACGACCTGAAGCGGGGTCCGCGCCGACTCGTCCCAGGCGATCTCCTCGAAGCGGGTCCGGGCGTCTTTCGTCTGGGAGCGCTCGAGATGCAGCTCGACCAGTCGCATTGCCGCCTTCCGACCCGCCGGCAGCCCACCCAAGAGAGACAACAGATACGATCCGTACGACGAGAGTCCTGCGGCGATCACGTGTTCGGCGAATTCGAGCACCTTCGTCTCGGATTCGGAAAAGCGAGCGGCGTGCCGCGTCGCCGCACCGACGTGATGCAGGAGCAGCAGCGCTTCGACGTCGCGCTCGTCATCGATCGCGGAAAAGAGCTGCTCGAGATCGTCGGGTGAGCGCAGCGAGCGCTTCGCCGCGCGGCGCTTTGCGCCCTTGAGCCCATCGCCGCCGCGCTTTTCCAGATCGCTGAGCAACCGCTTGCGGAGCACTTTGGGAGACGGCTTGATCGTCGCGCGGTTCGCGGCGGGGCGCAGATCGCCGATCGCCGCGACCCGTGCGCGCAGCGCGTCGACCGTCGCCGCATCGCCGCGGGGAAAGATCACATTGTTCAGCAAGTCCCAGGCGATCAGACCCTGCTCGAAGAGCCGTCCGTCGAGCCAGTTGAACTCGACCAGCGCCGCGGCGAGCGACGCGTCGAAGGGAAAGCGTTCGAGCAAGCCGAGCAGCGCCTTGAATCGTTCTCGCGGCGCGAAATCCCGCACGTAGCGGAGCTCGACCACCAGCTCGTCGTGTCCAGAGTTGTCCTCGGCGTTCGCCTCGTCCGATATCGGCTCGTCGTCGAGCCCCAGGCGCTGAATCGCCAGAGCTAGCGCAGCAGTGATTCCCATCGGCCTCCCTCTCCAGGCCTCTATTTACCTCCGGGAGAGGGGCGAAAGTCAACCGCTCAGTCGACGATCGTGATCGGCAGATCGCTGGAGGTGGCGCTGACGTAGGGGTGATACATCAGCTCCGCGTAGGTCGGAAGGGTGCGGAAGCGGCCAGGCGTCTCGGCGCGCAACGTATACGTGAAGGTCGTCGTCCCCGAGCGCAGGTTCGTCAGGAAGAAGACCATCCGGTCGTCACGCAGCTCCCGGTTGTCGTATCCCCGCGGTCTGTAGTAGCGACGGCGCCAGTGGTAGCCGTAGCGCGGACGCGCGGTCTCCTTTTTGATCTCGCAGCCCGAGGGAATGTAGTCCTCGACCATCAGATACTGGTAGTCCTTCGCCGCCTCGAGGGTCAACCGAACGCGCAGCTCCTCGCCCGACTTGACGGCGCCGCCGTCGTATGGAATCTCGCGGATCGTCTGTTTCCCCGCGTCGTCCTTCTCGACCAGGATGCGGAAGTATTCGCGCTTGATCGTCATCCCCGATCCCGTCGGCTTGAGGCGCTCGGCCTGATTGAAGTAGGTCAGGTAGAACGAATAGTAGAGGGCGCCGCGCCCCTTCTTCGTCACCTCGATGCGGTTGTCTCCACGTCGCAACGAGACACCATCGAGGAGCGTCGTACCGCGGAAGGTCACCAGATTCTCGCGCGTGATCCGGGCGCTGCGCACGACCTTCCCGTTGACCTTGACCGAGAAGGTGTAGTCGGCGTCGAGCTCTCCCGTCGCCTGGAGGAAGTCGCCGAAGGCGTAGACGACAGCCGCCGTGTCCTTGGTCGAGGTCCAGCGGTTACCGTTGCGCGACGTGACGAGGTAGTTCACGACCAGCGGAATCAGCCGATTGCGCGGATTGTCCATCACGAGCGCGCGAAGAACGTAGGCCGTCGTCTCGATCTGATTGTCCATCCAGCTGTAGTGCCAGGCCTTGCCTTTCCAGTACGCCGTCGTCCTGCCGATCGTCGCCGAATCTTCGAGCTCGGCGAGAATCGCCCGCGCCTTCTTCGGCATTCCTTGTCGCTTGAGGGTCATGTAGGCCAAGGCCTTGGCGTAGGCGTTGAGGGTCTTGCGCGCGTCGTAGAGCCGCTCGAGGACCTTCGGATCGACCTTGTCGTGGAACGAGAGGGAGTAGGCCATGAACGCGACCGTGGAGAGCTGCTTCTCGCTTGCGATCAGCTGCTTGAGACGATTGGCCCCGCGCCGCAGCTTGTAGTCGTCGATTTCGTAGCCCGCTTTTTTCGCCATCGTCAAGCCGTACAGCGCGTAGGCGGTCATGTAGGGATGCGTCGCGTCGGTCTTCCACCAGCCCCAGCCACCGTCGGAGTGCTGTAGCTCGAAGAGGCGGTCGGTGCCCTTGCGCACCATCTTGGGCAGCTTCTGGCGCAGCTCGCGGTTCTCGATCTTCAGCTTGTCGAGGACCTGGGCGACGATCACGTTGGGCAGCAGGCGGCTCATCGTCTGCTCGACGCAGCCGTAGGGGAAGCCGACGAGGTACTCAAGGGCGTCCATCATCGTCGCGGCGACCGAGGGCGAGAAGACCAGCCGCAAGCTCGCGGTGGTCGTCGACGCGGAGCTCGGAATACGCAGCGTGCTGGTGAGCGTCTCCTTCACGGAGCCGGCCTTCGAGGCGACCTGGCGCACGCCGAAGGGCAACACCCGCACATCGAGCTGCATCGCGTCGCTCTTCTCGTTGGTGCGCGCCGAGAGGCGAAATCGGCTGGTCTTGGGCCCCTTGACGCGAGCCTTGAAATCGACGCGCTGCTCACCGTTGGCGGGCACCTGCACGATCCGTGTCGACGGCCCGAGCAGCTCGACACCGCTCGTCTTCAGATCGACGTGCACCTTCTTGCCATGGGAGAGGTAGTTGTGCACGACACCCGAGATCGTCACCACGTCGCGCTCGGTGAGCGTGCGCGGGGTGTGCAACCGGACGAGCAGGTCTTTCTTGCTCAACGTCGTCGCCGTCGTCACCCCGACGCGGGTATTCTTCGTGACCACGCGCGCTGTCAGGCGCCAGGCGGTCAGATTGTCGGGCACTTTGTAGCGCACCGTCGCGCGCCCATTGGCGTCGGTCACGACCTTCGGCGTCCAGAACGCGGTGTCGGCAAAGTCTTTGCGCAACGTCGGCTCGACCAGCACGCCCGTATCCTCTCGATCCCTGGAGAGGGACTTCTTCTTCATCCGCCTCCCACTACCCGGCTTCGAGACCATGGGGGCGGGCGACATCGGCGACCGTGTCTCCATTTGCGCGAGAACGAGACCACCCTGGACCCGGGACCAGAAATAGAGCGAGTGGTACGTCGTCACGCGGTGCGCCCGCATACCATAGAAATGCTTGCGGATATCAGGGGTCGAGTCACTCTTGATCGCGTAGATCGCCTCGTCGACGACGCCGAGGCTCAGCTCGCCCACGACCGGCCGACCTTTGGCGTCGCGCAAGCGCACCTTGACCACCGCGGTCTCGCCCGGCTCATAGGCCTTCTTGTCGCTCACGAGCTCGACGTCGAGGAAATACTCCGCCGGTGGCACCACGAGCATCTTGTAGGTACTGACGAAGCGGTTCTCGGCGATCGCGCTGACGACGACGCGCACGTTCGGCATGTCGCGACGCGTCACCTTGTGACGGAACGAGAGCGTGTTGCCTTTGAACTGCACCACCTCGTAGCGTTGGATGCTCTCGCCTTCGTAGGTCAAGAGCGCGTAGGCGTTGCGAAACCCGGTGGTCATCACGACGGTTGCCGTGTCGCCGAGGCGATAGCTGTCTTTGTCGAGCACGAGATTCAGCCCGCTGTAGCTGTAGCTCGAGCTCCAGTTGTTGCTCACGTGCCAGAGCGTTCGCTGGGTCTCGATCTCGTTGCCGAAGCGGTCCTTCGCCGTGACCCGGATGCGGAAATAGCCCTCGGCGTCGGGCGTCCAGCGATAGATCGCCGCACCGTCCTTCCCGGTCGTGAGCTGCTTGCTATACATCTGCCGCCACTGTCGCGCGTCACTGTAGCGCCAGCCGTCCTTGTGACGATAGTCGACGATGACGGTGACGGGCGTCGAGATCGGCTTGTCCCCGTGGTTCTTCGAGTAGACCGTCGTCACCACCGTCTCACCCGGTCCGTACGCGTACTTGTCCGTCGCCAGCTGGAGGTAGAAGTCGCCCCGCGTGACCTTGAAGGTGCCGCTCCCGCTGACCTGGCGACGGCTCTGGTCGGTGACGCCGACTTCGACGGTATACTGCTGGTCGACCGTCGTCTTCTCGGTGGGGATCGTGATCGAGAAGCGCCCCTTCTCGTCGACCTTGCCGCTGCCGCGCTTGACGAAGCGACCCCGATAGCGGCTGCCGTAGCCGTAGGGAGACCAGTACCAGCTGTAGAAGCCGCAGAAGTAGCGCGGTCGCCAGACGTTCTTGCGGTAGACCGTGTAGGTCACCGTCGCGTTCTGCACGGGCTGCCCGAAGTAGTACTTCGCCTCGGCGCTGACCTTCAACGGCGTCCCGCCGACGACGTAGCCCTTGTCGACCTGGACCGAGACCTTGAACTCGGGCTTGCGATACTCTTCGATGTGAAAATAGGCGGTGAACGAGCGCCCGACGTAGGTCGCCATCACGCGGTAGCGCCCGAGCGGGGCCTCCGCGGGGAGGCTGAAGCTCGCGTCGACAGTCCCGAACTCATTGGTCTTCAGCGTGCCCTTGTAGAGCTGCGTGCCCTTCGGATCCGTGACGCGAAGCCTGACGTCCTCACCCGCTTGACTGCGATAGACCTCTTCGTGGGACTCGGGGAGCAGGTGGCGGGCGATCACCTTGACGAAGACCTTCTGGCTCGGCCGATAGACCGGACGATCGGTATAGACCATCGCGTGGGAGCTCGGGCGTGACGAGCTCCAGAGGTAGGCGTCCGAGACGATCGTCTGGCTCCCGACGCGGGCGAGGACGACCGCCTTGTAGCCCACGTTCTTCGGCACGTCGGCTTGGAACACACCCTTGTCGTTGGTCGTCCCGCTCGCGACGACTTTGCCCGCGTGGAGCACGTCGACCTTGATCCC
>JAGQJP010000686.1 GCA_020430585.1 Myxococcales bacterium
CTCAACTTGGTCGATATCTTCTTGAGCCATTGCGATCACATCTTCGTCTTCGAAGAGAGCTACCCCTACATCGAAGATCTACTGCGCAACCACACGACCCACGTGCGAATCCGCGGCCGTCGCGACGCGACGATCTCTCTGACGGGCGAGCTGCGTGCCGCCGAGATGCGTTCGGCTCTCGGGCTCGGCCATCCCGAAGGAAAGCCGCCGGTCTCGCTGGCGCTTCCCGCTCGTCCGCCGCGATTTTGCGACGGTTGCGGTCACGTCGACGCCTTCATCGCGCTCAAGGAGGCGCTCGATCGCGTCGGGGCGCCGAATACGCGCGTTTTCGGCGATATCGGTTGCTATGCCCTCGGTGTGCAACCGCCTCTGAGCGCGCTGCACACCTGCGTCGAGATGGGGGCGGCCGTCGGGATGGCTCTCGGCGCCGCCTTCGCTGGGTACGAGCCGGCGGTGGGCGTGATCGGTGACTCGACCTTCGTGCACTCGGGCCTACCCGGGATGACCTCGGTCGCCAAATCGGGGCGCAACGTGACGATCTTGGTCTTCGACAACCGCACCGTGGCGATGACCGGCCAACAGCCCGTCGAGACCCTCGACATGATGGAGCAGATCGTCCGCGGTCTCGGGATGCCCGCCGAGCACGTCGTGACGATCACGCCGCTACCGAAACGGCACGCCGAGAACGTCGAGGCGATCGCCCGCGCGCTGCGGCACGAGGGGCCGAGCGTCGTGATCTGTCGACGCGAATGCGTGCAGGCCCTGCGAAAGGGCGTCAACAAAGAGGAGCGCGTCTGTGTGCGGGAGGTGAACCGTGTCGGAGCCTAAGGAGAAGCCGCGGATCTGGCGCGTGATCGTCGCAGGGGTGGGCGGGCAGGGAACCGTCACCCTGGCTCAGGTCTTGATGGAGGTCGCCACCCGCTCGGCGTATTACGCCCTGCAGTCGGAGATCCACGGAATG
This sequence comes from Myxococcales bacterium, assembly GCA_020430585.1. GTDB lineage: Bacteria > Myxococcota_A > UBA9042 > JAGQJP01 > JAGQJP01 > JAGQJP01. The sequence goes on from JAGQJP010000686.1 coordinate 962, forward strand.
AGCCAGCGCGGTGGGATGGTCTACGCCTACCTCTGCATCTCCGCGGCGCCGATCACCTCGCCGATCGTGATGGAGGCGACGGGAGACCTCCTGATCGGTGTCGAACCCCTCGAAGCGATGCGCTATGTCCATTTGTTGCGACGAGACGCGCCGATGGTCGTCTCCACGGAGCGGCTCGAGACGATCGACGACTATCCAGCCGAAGACTCGCTCTACGAAAGCCTGCGGGCGATCCCCGGGATCGTCCTGGTCGACACGGCGGCAGTGGTCGAGCGCTTTCGCTTCAAGCAGGCCGGCGGCGTGGCGCTGCTCGGTGTCGCCTCGCGCACGCTGCCCTTCGACGTCGCCTCGTGGCACGCGGCGTTGCGCGATCGTTTCGCCGCCAAGGGAGAGCGCGTGGTCGCCAAGAACCTCGCCGCCTTCGACTACGGGGTCGCGCTGCCGTGAGCCCGACCTTTCTCGATGAGGCGACGGTCTACCGTCTGCTCGAGCGCGCCGGGCTGGCGACGCCGCGCCACTCCTCCGTCGCCGACGGTGCGACGTGGGCCACGACCTTCGAGCCGGGCGAACGCGTCGTCCTCAAAGGGCTCTGCGATTCCCTGTGGCACAAGAGCGAGGTCGGCGCGGTGCGCTTTCTCGACTTCGACGAGGCGGCGATCCGCGCCGAGGCCGAGGCGATGCGCGCACGTCTCGGAGCGGTGGGGCGGTTCATCGGAGCGCTCGTAGCCGAGCGCGTCGCCTTTCGCCAGCTAGACGGCGTTCCCTGCGAGTGGTTCTTCAGTGTGCGACGCGAGGCCGCCAGCGGTTTCGTACTGGCCATCGGCCTCGGCGGGCTGCACGCCGAGCTTCTGCGTCGAGCCTTCCGCGCCGAGCCATTGCAGTGGGATCTCGGGCTGACCGCGCCGTCGCAGCTCCTCGACGAGCTCGAAGCGAGCGCCTTCGGTGCCCTCTGGATGCAGCCGACGCGAAGCGGGGCGCCACTGGTCGAGCGGGCGCGGGTCGCCGAGTGGATCGACGGGGTCTTTCGCCTGGCGGTGATCGCCGAGACGGAATCGATCGAGCTGATCGAGGTCAACCCCCTCGTCGTCGCGGCCGACGGCCGACTGGTCGCCCTCGACGGTGTCGGGCTATCGGCCGCCTCGTCGGAGACGACTCGCGACTCGACTGCGCCGAACGCGGCCCTGAACGCCGCATCGAGTGCCGCCCTGAGCACCATGCCGAACGCCGCGCCGAGCGCCGCGTCGCGGGAGGTCAGCGCCAGGATCGTCAGCGATCCGGTGGTCGACGGCGAGGCGACATCGACCGCTCGTCCTCGGCCCACCTTGCAGCAGCTGCTCACACCGAAGCGCGTCGCGGTGATCGGGGTCTCCTCCCGCGCTGACTCCGTCGGCGGAATGATCCTGGCGAACCTCTTGCGCAGTGATCTGGCGGGGTGCGACGGACTGCGCGTGATCAAGGCCGGCGTCGACGTGCTCTTCGGTGTTCCGGCTCTGCCAGACCTCGCGGCTCTCGCCGCCGATCCCGCCGATTGGTTGATCGTCGCGCTGCCGGCGAGCGCTGCCGTCGACGCGATCGCCGAGATCTGCGCCCGGGGTGGTGGGGCGTCGATCGTCTTTCTCGTCGCAGGCGGCATCGGGGACGGCGCCGACCCCGGAGGAGCCCAGCGAGCACGCCTCGAGGTGGTGCTACACGAGGCGCGCCGCAGCGGGGGCTTCGCTCCGGTGGTGGTCGGCCCGAACAGCCTCGGTGCGCTGAGCGCCGACCTCTCCCTCGACTCGCTCTTCATTCCACCGGACAAGCTCGCCGTGCGGCTCGACGTCGAGAGCCCCGTCGCCCTCGTCTCCCAGAGTGGGGCGTTCCTGATCACCCGCATCGATGGCGACGAGCAGCTCGTGCTCCGCGTCGGGTATTGCCTGGGAAATCAGCTCGACTTCGATGTCGCCGACTGTCTGGGCGCCCTCGCCGACGATCCGGCGATCCGCGTCGCCGCCCTCTATCTCGAGGGATTTGGTGCCACCGGCCTCCGACGGCTCGCTCTTGCTGCTCGCCACTTCGCCGCCGACGGACGGCGGGTCGTGCTCTACAAGGCGGGGCGCACGAGCGACGGTGCAAGGGCCGCCGCGGGGCACACCGGGGCGCTCGCGGGCTCGTATGCCCTCGAGCGGTCCGTGTTGAGACGGGAGGGCGTCGTCATCGCCGATCGCTTCAGCGACTTCTCCGCCGCCCTGCGCTGGCTCGGCGCGGCACCGGCGATACGACCGCGAAGGGTGGCGTTGATCACCAACGCGGGCTACGAGGCGGTTCGCGGAGCCGACTTGCTCTTCGAGCCTCTCGGTGCGGCAGGCGTCGACGTGTCGCAGCGGCTTGCGCTCACCCAGGTTCTCGAGGCGCACGGGTTGGCCGGGTTGGTCGCCCCTCAGCTGCCGCTCGATCTGACGCCGATGGCTGACGAAGCGGCCTACTGTGCGGCGCTCGAGGCGCTGGTCGATCTCGACGCCGACGTCTTCGTCCTCTCGCTCGTGCCGCTGACACGCCGTCTCTGTACGGCGGATCCGGCCAAGGGAGCGGCGTTCGCCCAACGCCTCGCCGAGCTCGCCCGCGGGCGCTCTCTCACCCTCGGAGTGGTGGTCGATGCGGGGCGCGCCTACGATGCCTACCGCCGGCACTTCGCATCCGCCGGGCTGCCCGTCTTCGACTCGGTGGAGGTTGCGATCGAGGGGCTCCGCGCCATCGCGTAGCGCGCTGGCTGGTCTGCGGCCGCGCGTAGGCTCTCAGTGGTGTATCGGTGGGCAGAGACGACTGATCCGCTCGAGGATCTCGTAGAGCACCAACAGATGACGCCCGAAGAAGGGTTTGCCGCTGGTCAGTAGCCCGACGGCGAGCTGTCGCTCGGGATCGGCCCAGGTGAAATTGTTGATGAAGCCGAGGTGCCCAAAGGCGCGCGTGGTGTGGGGGCCGAAGAGCGAGAAGGTCTCGGCGCCGAGCTGCAGCCCCAACCCGTAGCGCACGGGGGCGCCGAGCACCAGATCGAGCTCCATATAGCTCGACTCGGTGCAGGCGCGGCGGATCGTTCGCGGCTCGAAGATTCGCACGCCGTCGAGCTCGCCGCCGTTGAGCAGCAGTTGATAGAAGCGCGAGCACTCTTCGGCGGTGGCGACGACGTTGCCCGAGGGGACCAGCCCCGTCAAGAAAGGGTAATCGTTGGCGATCTTCACGGCCTCCTCGAACGAGACCCCCATCGCTCGCCGCACCACCTGGGAGAAGGGAAAGGGAACGGGCCAGCCCGTCGCTGCGTTCTGCGCGACCAGGGGGACATCGGCTTCGGCGACGCCGTATCCCATGAAGCGGAAGCCCAGGGGGGCGAGGATCTCTTCGGTCAACACCTCGCGGATCGTCTTCTTCGTCACGCGTCGCACGATCTCGCCGAGGATGAAGCCGCCCGTGATCGCGTGATACGCCAGTCGTCGTCCGGGAACCCACTCGGGGCGCGCGTTGCAGAGCAGCTCGATCACCAGATCCCAGTCCAGCAACAGGTTCGGGTCGTTGCGCGAGCCAGCGACGCTCGGCACGCCGGCGCGGTGGGTCAGGACGTGGCGGATCGAGGTGTGCTCTTTACCGTGGCGGCCGAACTCGGGGATGTACTCGGTCACGGGATCGTCGATGTGCACCACGCCTCGTTGATCGAGGAGGTGTATCACCATCGCCGTCACAGCCTTCGATGCCGAGAAGATGCAGAACGGCGTCTGGGGCGTCGCCAGCACCTTTGGCGCGCGCTCGTCGTCCTGGGGCGCGTTGCCGCTTTGGTGCCCGATCGAGCGGTCGAGCACGATCCGACCCTCCCGCCGAATGCAGACGCTGATCGCTGGCTGTGTCCGTGTGCGGTAGAGCTGCACGATGCCGTCCCAGATCGTCTCGCGCCCGGCGGTCGTCATGCCGACCTCTTCGGGTTTGCACTCGGCGCCGATCGTGGTGATCTCGTCCAGGCTCTCGGGAATTCGGACGGAACGGTGAATCCACATCGTCTGACGGCCGCCTCCGTGGGTTGACAGACCTCTTGAGAGACTACCAGAGATCGCCAGATCGGGCCAGGTTTCACGCGGTTTTGCCACGTCGTCGACGCGGTGCCAGGGGGGCGCTCAGTTCGTCGTGCGTGGCAGCTTTTGCAGCGACTCGTCGAAGGTCTGGTTGTAGGTCTCGTTCCCGCCGACCTTGACGATCACCGAGCCCGTCCCGCTATTGGTCGAGAAGCGCACATCGACGATGCGGCCATCGGCGAGGGTCAACGTCGCCCCGAGGATATTGGTTTCGCTCAGTCGGGTGGCGCTGGCGAGCGCGCCGTCGAGGCTGAGCACGGTGACGTAGTGCTGCGACGTTCCACTCTGCTTGAACTGTAGCTGGTAGCCGCCGTTGGTCATGTCGTCCTGACCTGTCCAGTTCATCGTCTCGAAGCTACCGCTGTTCGGCTCGAGCATCTCGACCCGCAGCGTCGACGAGCTTCCGCTGATCGTCGCGACGCGCGTGCTCAGGCTCGGCGCGACCGGCGTGTTCAGCTGCCAGACCGTATCGATCGTCGCCGAGCTGCCGATCTGGTCGAAGACGACGAAGACGTTCGGTTTGATGAAGACCATCCGCCGTTGGACCGTGGTGATCCCGCTGTCGTCGTAGACCGGCGCGAGCTCGCCCGAGACGTAGGTCAGTGTCGCGTCGTCGCGCAACGCCTTGAGCTGCCCCGGGCTCGTGCCCTCTTTCTGCGTCACCGTCGTGCCATCGCGCACCAGGCGCACGAGGTTGTGGACGTTGGTCCCCTGCTGGATCCCCGAGTGGGAGCCGATGTTCTGGTCGTATGCGAGCCACTCGTTCTTGTAGATCAGGATCGAGCCCTGGTCCTGATGGGCGTGGCTCTCGGTGTAGGGCCCAGCGATGAAGTTGGCCCAGGTTGCGCTCTTGGTCCACCCCGAACGCATGAACACGTGTCCCGTCCCCGAGCCGTAGTAGACAGGGTAGAGCGTCGTGAGCGGCTGCTTCGGGATCGTCGGGTCGAAGTAGAGGAACTCGGTGATCTTGGTGAAGTGCTGCGTCATCTTGTCTACCGAGATCTCCGAGAGCCACTGCGCGCCCAGCTCTCCGACCTCGGTGTCGCGGAAGAAGCGGGTCAAGACCAACATGTACTCGCGGTGATAATCGAAGAGCAAGCCCGTCGACTCGCGGGCGTGGTCGCCGATCGGAGCGATTCGGTCGAGGGTCGGGACGACGGCGTGCATCAGGTAGAACGCCGACTCGTAGGGATGGGGCGTTTTGTCGAAGAGCGGCTCGTTCGTCGAGGCCTCCCAAATCGCGAACAGGTCGAAGAGACCGCGCATCGAGACGCCGTAGCCCGTGCCCTCGCGCGAGCCACCGCCGACGAGGTCCTTGACGAAGGCCGGGAAGAGCTGATTGTCGAGCTTCTCGGTGCGGAACTTTGTCAGCCAGGTGTCCGCCTCGCTCTTTTCGCCCTTGGTCGCCAGGCCGAGGATCATCGTCGCCCGCAAGAACGAGTAGTAGTAGTTGTTCGACGGGTTGTCCACCGACCAGCCGCTCCAGGGTGCCGCGGTGCTGCCCCACGTGGCCTGCTGGTGGTTCCAGACATTCCAGACCGCCTGGTTGGAGTAGGCGAACCAGCGATCTTTTTGGCTATTGGTGAGCTTGTCGAAACACCAATCGTAGGTCAACATGATCTCCGAGACGGTGCCTCCGATGTAGAGATAGCTGTCACCGGCGACCTCGGGAATCTTGCCGTCGGCGATCGCCTTCTCGGCGGTGGCGACGATCGCGTCGACCTCGAGGACCGCCGTGTCGCAGTACGTGTCCTCCCCCGTGAGTTGATACATCAGCGCCGCCATCGACCACTCGAAGGCGTAGACCGGGTTGCCACCGACGCTCGTGTCGACGATCTGCTTGAAGGCGAGGGCGTCGGCGGTCTTGTCGCCGAGCTTCTTCTGCAGGCGCGCCTTGACCTCGGCATTGAGCAGGATCTTCGGGTGCGTCGGTTGCAGGTAGAGCCCGCCCGCGAGGTCCGGGGGGTCGACCTTCGTGTCCGGTTGGCTCGTATCGGGTTGGCTCGTGTCCGGCGAGGCGAGATCCGGCTGCTGGCCGTCGCTCGCATGGGCTGGCCCTTGCTGATCGGGGCCGAGGTCCCCCTCGATCGCCAGATCCGGCTTGGCGACGGTGTCGTTGGTCGTGCCCGTGTCGTCGGCCAACACGCCATCGCCCGCGTCCAGCCCTGCGCTGGCGTCGTCGCTCGCCTGGGCGTCGTTGGTCGTATTCGTCGATTTCGACGAGCCACACTGCACGCTGAAGAGTAGAACCACGAGCAGGACCGCCCCAATCGGTTTCGAGAGATTCATCGCCATCCCCGTCGTCTGCTTGACTGGTTCCAGCATAGACCCTCGGGGCGGCGAAGGCAAGTCAAAATGTTGCAACTTGCAGCTAGCCGAGGACTTGGGTTGTTGCAAAATGCATCAGGTTGGCGCCTGATCTCGTTTCAGCCTTGGTTGCGCTGCTGCAGGGCGACGCGCACGGCGAGTCGCAGCTCCTTGAGGGTGTAGGGTTTGCTGAGAACGGCGCAGAATCCGTACTCGCGATAGTCGGACATCACGGGAACGTGCGAATATCCACTCGAGACGATGGCACAGACATCCGGATCGATGGCGCGGAGGAGCTCCGCCGTGTCCTGGCCACCCTTGCCTCCCGCTACGGTCAGATCGAGGATCACCACGTCGTACCCGCGGCCCCGCTCGAGCGCCTCGCGGTACATCTCAGCGCACTCGTCACCGTGTGCCGAGACATCGCAACGAAGGCCGAGATGACCGAGCATCTCGGCGAGGAGCGCCCGCACCGTCGGATCGTCGTCCATCACGAGGGCGGAGCCCCGAAACGCGGGATACTCTCCACTGTCGGTCTCCGAATCCTCGACTTCCGGCGAGACCTCGGCGGGCGCCAGCGGCAGCCAAAGCTCGGCGATCGTCCCGCCGTCGGGGGCCGAGCTGAGTGAGATGTGGCCATCGTGGCTCTTCACGATCGAGTAGGACGTCGCCAAACCGAGCCCCGTGCCGTGGGCCTTGGTCGAAAAGAACGGGTCGAAGGCGCGCGTCAACACCTCGTCGCTCATCCCGAGCCCGCGATCGCGGATGCGAATCCGGGCGTAGGGGCCCGGCGCGAGATCCGCTGGCTGGACGGCTTTGGCGACGGCGGTGTCGCACTCGATTTCGATCGTGCCGCCTTCGGGCATCGCGTCGCGAGCGTTGAGGATCAAATTGGTCAGCGCCTGCACGATCTGATCGCCGTCGGCCCAGACCGGCCCGAGGGAAGGCGAGAAGCGCAGCTCGGGACGGATGCTCGATCCCGTCAGCGAGAGCGCGACGGCCCGCTTGATCAAGTGTTCCACGGGCAGGGCGCTGCGGATCGGGTTCGATCCGCGGGCAAAGGTCAACAGGCGTCGCGTCAGCGTTCTCGCCCGTCGTGCGGCGTCCTCCAGGATCGCCACGCGCAG
>JAGQJP010000687.1 GCA_020430585.1 Myxococcales bacterium
AGCAGGCTGAGCAGACGGTCGGCCCGCAGCGCGCCATAGCTGAACTCGCCGCGAAAGTATCCGCGCTTCTTGAACGCCGCCGCCGTTCCCATCGAGCCGAACAAGACGGCCGTCAGTGCCCAAATCCACATGATCGATTTTCGCTGCATCTCGTGCTCCTGGTCCGGGTGTCCGCTTCAACGGGTTTGCAGATTCGATGCCAGCGAGGTCGATCCGCCCGGCGCCGGGCTGCGACGCGCCGCGACGAGCGAGACGCCCAGCGACGTGTAAAGTTTCCCGACATCCGCTGTCGGTCCCTTGAACATCGGGGGCAGGCGCGCTATCGTCGAGGAGATCGATCGCGTCGGCCGTCGCTCGCTCGCGTCGGCGTTCCAGAGGAGGCTACATGGTTCGAGTGCTCGTTGTCGACGACGAATCGTCGGTTCGCTTCACGCTGCGGGAGGTGCTCCACGACGACGGCTTCGAGGTCGACGAGGCGGCAAATGCCGAGGAAGCGCTCGAGAGGCTGGCGCAGCAGCCCGTCGATCTGGTTCTCTCGGACCTGGCGATGCCCGGGATGTCGGGTCTCGACCTGCTGCGGGAGCTCAAGGAGAGTCGACCGGATCAGCTCTTCATCCTGATCACCGCCCACGGGTCCGAGCGGCACGCCGTCGAGGCGATCAAGCTCGGGGCTTACGATTACATCAAAAAACCGTTCGATATCGACGAGTTGACACTAACGGTCCGCCGCGCGCTCCGCACTCACGAGCTCGCGGAGGAGAACCGCAAGCTCCGAGCCCAGCTCGCCCTCGGGCGCACGATGATCTTCGCCTCGCCCGCGATGTTTCGCGTCGCCGAGACGATCGAGCGCGTCGCCGACCGCGACGTGACGGTGTTGATCACCGGCGAGAGCGGCACGGGAAAAGAGCTCGTCGCCGAGGCGATCGTCCTGGCGAGCGGCCGCAAACGCGCGCCTTTCGTGCGCTTCTCCTGCGTCGCCGTCCCCGAGAACCTGCTCGAAGCGGCGCTCTTCGGTCACGAGAAGGGCGCCTTCACGGGCGCGGATCGAGCGCGCCCCGGTTGCTTCCGCGACGCCGACGGCGGGACGTTGTTTCTCGACGAGATCGGCGAGCTGCCGATGTTCGCGCAGACCAAGCTGCTGCGCGTCCTCCAATCGGGTGAGATCCAACCGATCGGCGGGCGCGTCTCGCGGGTCGACGTGCGGATCATCGCGGCGACGAACCGCGATCTCCGCGAAGAGATCAGCGCCGGTCGCTTTCGCGAAGACCTGTTCTACCGCCTCAACGTGGTCTCGGTGCGGCTACCACCGCTGCGGGAGCGACGCGAGGACCTGCCGCTGTTGATCGACCACTTCTTCGCCAAGTACGCGGAGCGCTTTCGCACGGGGCCGTTGACGATTCCCGCCGAGATTCGCCAGACGCTCGCCAGCGCGGAGTGGCCCGGCAACGTGCGCGAGCTCGAGCACGCGATCGAACGGCTCACGGCGCTCAGTCGCGCCGGCGTGATCGAAGAGATCGAC
>JAGQJP010000688.1 GCA_020430585.1 Myxococcales bacterium
ACGGCCGCATGAATAGCCTCATCGAACTTCGTGCTTTCCATTGCGATAACACGATAACCCATCTCCGCCAAAGCCGCAAAGAGCCCCGTAAACAAGTCATCTGCTGTTATACGTATTTTGTTTGTACTCATTGACTGTCCTCCAGTAAGGACCGCGCGATGAGTATCGCCGGCATACTTGCATGTCGCTCATGAGCCGAACTGGCTCAGATGTCTAAATATACCAGTGCCGCCCTGCGTGTCTATGTGTTTTTGACTACGAATTTTCACTCCACACACAACATACTGTATTTGATCGCTTTCTTTATTTTTGGAAACGCCTTCATTGCGAGATCCGCACGCTCGATGATACGGAAGTGCCGTAATGTCAAGATCTCGAACCCGATGGCCGTGCCCTGAAGATCCATCGGCCCACATCGTGTTTTTGCGGTACGGCCGTCAGTCGGAGAGCAGCTCGAGGGCGTGGTTCAGCTTGGTGTGCTCGAGGCGCAGCAGCTCGAGGCGGTCGCGCTGTTTCTCGACGACGTCGGCGGGCGCCTTGTCGACGAAGTTCGGGTTGGCGAGTTTCTTTTGGACCTGCTCCGCCTCTTTGGCGTTCTTGGCGAGCTCCTTTTGAAGCCGCGCGATCTCGGCGTCGATGTCGACCAGGCCCTCGAGGGGCACGAAGAGCTGCATCTCACCCTGCACGGCGATCGCCGACTTCTTCGGACGCTGTCCTTCGGCGATCACCCGCAAGCTCGCGAGGCCAGCCTGCTGACGGATATGCCCCTCCTCGCGCTCGGCGATTCTCCGCAGATCGGCGTTTGGCGAGACGAGGGTTACCGCCATCTCGAGGTGGTGGGGAATTCGGTTCTCACCGCGAATCGTGCGCAACAGCGTCACCACGTCGATCACGACGTCGAGGTCTCCCGCTCCGGCGAAGCGCCAGGCGGCGTTGGACGCGGGATAGTCGGCGATCATGATGCTCGACGGCGCGTCGCGCTTCGGCAGCTTCTGCCAGATCTCCTCGGTGACGAAGGGCATGAAGGGATGCAACAGGCGCAGCGCGCGATCGAGAACCGTGACGAGCACGGTGCGCACGGTCTTGGCCTCGTTCGGATCATCCGAGCGCAACGAGAGCTTCGAGAGCTCGATGTACCAGTCGCAGAAGCTGTGCCAGAAGAAGGTGTAGAGCCCCGACGCCGCGTCGTTGAAGCGAAAGGCATCGAGGGCCGCCACCGTCTGCTCCACCGTCTCGTCGAGCTTGGTCAGAATCCAGCGGTCCGCGGCGCTCAGCGGCAGCGCGTCAAGTGGCTCCTCGGGCAGCGCGAACCCTTCGAGGTTCATGAAGACGAAGCGCGACGCGTTCCAGATCTTGTTGACGAACGTGCGGTACCCCGCGACGCGCTCGATCGAGAGCTTGATGTCGCGCCCCTGGGCGGTGAGCATCGCCAGCGTGAAACGCAGCGCGTCGGCGCCGTGCTCGTCGATCACCTCCAGCGGGTCGATCACGTTGCCCTTGGTCTTGGACATCTTCTTGCCCTCGATGTCGCGGACCATCGCGTGGAGGAAGACCGTCCGGAAGGGCACCTCGTCCATGAACTTCAGCCCGAGCATCATCATCCGGGCGACCCAGAAGAAGATGATGTCGAAGCCCGTCTCCATCACGCTCGTCGGGTAGAAGGTGCGCAGATCGGCGGTCTGGTCCGGCCAACCGAGGGTCGAGAAGGGCCAGAGCCCGCTCGAGAACCAGGTGTCGAGGACGTCGGGATCCTGCTCGATCGCGCTCGAGCCGCAGTGGCGGCACGTCGTCGGATCTTCCCGCGCGCAGGTCTCGTTCCCGCAGGTCTGGCAATACCAGACCGGGATCTGGTGACCCCACCAGAGCTGGCGCGAGATGCACCAGTCGCGGATGTTCTCGAGCCAGTGAAAGTAGGTCTTCTCCCAGTGTGAGGGGATGATCTGCGTCCGTCCATCGCGCACGGCGCCGAGTGCCGCCGCCGCCATCTGGTCCATGCTGACATACCACTGCTTCGAGACCATCGGCTCGACGACCCGCCCCGAGCGCTGACAATGGCCGACCGAGTGGCGGTGCGGCTCGATCTTGACCAGAAAGCCCTGGGCCTCGAGATCCTCGACCACCATCTCGCGCACCTTGCGATTGTCGAGGCCGCGATATCTCTCGGGGACGTTGTCGTTGAGCCGCGCCTCCTGGTCGAAGATCGTGATGATCGGCAACCCGTGCCGCTGACCGACCTCGAAGTCGTTCGGATCGTGGCCTGGCGTGACCTTCACCGCGCCTGTGCCGAACTCGCGGTCGACCATCTCGTCGGCGACGATCGGAATCTCGCGCTCGGCCAGCGGGAGCAGCACCATCTTACCGACGAGATGGCGGTAGCGCTCATCGTCAGGATGAACCGCGACCGCCGTGTCGCCGAGCATCGTCTCGGGGCGCGTCGTCGCCACTTCCAGGCGCACGTCGGAGCCGACGACGGGATAGGCGATGTGCCAGAGGTGTCCGTCGAGCTCCTCGTAAATCACCTCGAGGTCCGACAACACGGTGAGGCAGCCGGGGCTCCAGTTCACCATCCGCTCGCCGCGATAGATCAGCCCCTCTTCGTAGAGCGAGACGAAGACCTCCCGCACGGCGCGGGAGAGGCCCTCGTCGAGGGTGAATCGCTCGCGCTCCCAGTCAACCGAGGCGCCGAGACGCTCGATCTGGTGCGTGATGCGGGCGTGATAGCGCTCTTTCCACTCCCAGACGCGCTCGACGAATGCCGCGCGACCGATCTCGTGGCGGCTGATCCCCTCTTTGGCGAGCTCGCGCTCGACCACCATCTGGGTTGCGATCCCCGCGTGGTCGGTCCCGGGCAGCCAGAGGGCGTTGTAGCCGCTCATCCGTTTCCAGCGGATCAGCACGTCCTGGATCGTCTTGGTCAGGGCGTGACCCATGTGCAGCGCGCCCGTGACGTTCGGCGGCGGGATCACGATCGTATAGGGCTCCTTGTCGCTCTCGACGTCCGCGTGCGCGTAGTTTCCCTCGAGCCAAAAACGGCTCCACTTCTCCTCGACCGGCTTCGGATCGTAGCCTTTGGCCAACGCTTCTGTACTCATCGCTCGCTCTTCCTTCTCGTTTCCACGTTGCGTTTCCCAATTTCTTCCAGCATCCGCTCCAATTCCGGTACCAACTTGCGGCGCACGCGCGCCGCGACCTCGTCGATCCAGGCATCGAGCTCGCTCTCGATCACGCGATGCACGAGCCGTCGCAGAAAGCGCTCGAAATCCGCAGGGCTCTTCGGTGGTCGCGCCCCGTCTCCGCGTCGCTCGTCGGCGCCACTTTGCGACGCGCTCGGCGACGGCTCGTCGTCGCGCTCGGCGGAGCCGACGAAGACGCGGGGGCTCGGATTGCGGTAGACCGAGGCTGGCGCGCTCTCGGCCGCCGACCCCGTCGCCTTCGCCTCACCGAGAGAGCCTCGACTCGTGCCAGCCCCATCGGCGCGGTTCGAATCGCCCTGTACCTGCGGCGAGTCGCCCTGTGCCTGCGGCGAGTCACCCTCGGCGCGGTTCGCCTCGCGCAGGAGCTCGATGTCGACGCCCAGTTGCTGCGCGACGGCGCGCATCACCGCCGCCTCGAAAGCAGGTGGCACCGCCCCTGATACCGTGCTGGCCGAGCGTCCGCCGCTCGGCATCGCGGATCCGCCGGCCCCGCCGCTCGTCGTCGCGGATCCACCGGCCCCGCCGCTCGTCGTCGCGGATCCACCGGCCCCGCCGCTCGTCGCGCGAGCCGACGCAGGCTCCTCGAGAGAGCGTGCGACCGCCCCACCCGAGGGGGCTTGGATCACAGCCGCGGGGCCGGAGTCGAGCTCGACGAGCTCCAGCGGGGGCAGCGGGACCAGCGTCTGCAGCAGAAGCGACAGCGTCTCGCCGTCGAGCGGCTTGGGCAACACACCTCGCGCCGCACTGCGATCCACGCGATCCTGGTCCGGCTCGTTCTCCGCATCGTGCATCAAGACGAACGCCGTCCGCGGGAGCTTGCGATCGGAGCCGACACGCGCCACCAAGCCAAAGCCGTCGATCGACGGTTGGTCGACGGCGCAGAAGACCAGGTCTGGGCGCAGCGACTCGACCAGGGCCAACGCCTCTTCGGCGGAATCGGCGGGCGCGAGCTGGTAGCGCTCACTCGGAAGCAGCGACTGAAGGTGTTCGCGGGCCAGCGGATCGGCATCGACAACGAGCAAGGTAGGCACGTCGCCCTCCTGCGGCTACTCGTGCAAAGCCCCCATTTAATCGTTGGCGCTCGGCGATGTCAAGGGAGGCCAATCGTCGCGACGATCGAGTCGGAAAGCGGTCGCGTCTATACGCAGGCCTCGGCGGGCATCTGAAAGACCCAGGTGTGGTCGTGAAAGCTCGTCGTCATCACGAGCACCTGCTGTCCCGCGGCGATCTGGTCGATCTCCGCTTTGGTCACGGTGACCTCGTGCGAGTGCCCCGAACCCGTGGCGGTGAACGTGGCGCCGTTCGCCGTCAGAGCGCTGCAGACGAACTTGAACGTGTGCGTGTGCCCCGCGTCGTCCTGGTTCATCACGGTAAAGCCGGGCTCCGATGAGCTCTTGCAGCTCTCGAGATTGAACAACACGGGCGTCGCCAGCAGGACTTGCCCGATACGGATCACAAATTCTCGTCGATTCATCGTCACTCCCCGAGATGGTGATGCTTGCGCGTGTGTTGGGTTTCGGTTCGAAAATCAGTATAGCGGCTGAGATTGAGAATGCGAATCAAACTTCACCGAATCGAGAAAATTCGGCAGATCAGGTAGCTCAGGAGGCCCGTCGCCACGGGGACGCTGACCCAACCGATCAGGATGTCCCGCAGCACCTTGAACTTCACCGTCTGACCGCCCTTGACCAGCGCGATGCCGAGCACACCGCCGACAATCGCTTGCGAGCTCGAGACGGGGACGCCGATCACCGCGAAAATGTGGATCGTCACCGAATGTGCGACCACGGCGACGAAGGCGCCCTGACTGTTCATCGAGACCAGCTCGGAGCCGACCGTGAGCATCACCCGATGTCCGTAAGTCACGATCCCGAGGGCGATCGCCACGCCGCCGATCGCGGAGAGCCACAGTGCGCCAGCCAACACGCCGAGCTCTTTGTCCTGACCGAGGAAAACGCCCGTGACGTTGGCGACGTTGTTCGCCCCCAGCGCGTACGCACCGTAGCAACCGACGACGACGAGCCCGTAGCGCAACATTGTGTCGACCGTCAGGATCGAGAGGCTCGTCCGCCGCACCCAACGTTGAATCACCAGGTAGAGAGCGCCCGAGATCAGCATCGCCCCGATCGGCGTGCCGATCCAGCAGAGAACGACCTTCGTCAGGCCGCCCCACTGAACACCGCCAGAGTACATCCCCTTGCCGATGATCGCGCCAACGACGGCCTGCGAAACCGAGGTCGGCAACTTGGCGACCGTAGCGATGGTCACGACCAGAGCCGCGCTGAGGGCGCTCACGAACGACGAGACGAGGGTCTGCGTGGTCAGCCCGCTGAGCGTCTCCATCCCCGCCGCGCCCTCGAGGACCGAGCCGAGGACGACGAAGATCGCCGCCAAGATCCCGGCTTTCCAGAACTTGATCATCTTCGAGGTGACCGCTGTTCCGAAGACGTTCGCCGCTGCGTTCGCGCCGAGCGACCATCCGAGAAACACGCCTCCGAGTAACCATTGCATGAACGCCTATGCCCTTCGCATCCGCTCGATCAAAGACGCTTGGCCGAGGTGATGGTCAATCGATCGCCAACCGATTCGGCGAGATCGGGGATCGATCCGACGCGGCGCACGATCTCGCGGTAGAGCATCTTCTCGGCCAGCTCGAGGTCGCTGGCGAACAGCGCCGCGACCGCGCTGTGTTGAATGAAGTCGCACTCGCTCTCGAGCTTGTCGATCTTCTTCACCGCCTCGCGCACCCCGCTCATGTCGCCGAAAATCGAGCGCGCCGCCTCGATCAGCGTCTCGACCGTCGCACAGCAGCGGGTCAACAGGTGTGCCAGCTGCTGATCGATCACCGGCGGAGGCGACATCCGCATTACGTGGATCTCGCGCATCACCGACTCCATCCGATTCGGGATCTTGTCCAGCGACTCGAGCAACCCGAGCACGTCGCCCCGGGAGTCGGGGATCAGCGATTTCTCGTAGATCTCGCGCTCGATCGAGCGTCGCAGGTCGTCGCATTTGGACTCTTCGCGCGAGGTTTGAAACGTCAGATCGACGTAGCGCTGGGTCTGGGAGTAGAGCAACCACTCCGTCATCCCCGCTTCGAAGCTGTGCAGGCAGAGCTCGGCCTGCTCGAGGTAGTCGCCAAAGCTCTGCTGAATTCGCTTGTTTCGCTTCCAGAAAAATTCCACGCTCGCCTCTACTCTCCCAAAACGTGAACCGCTGCCGCCATGACGTGAACCGCGGTTCCTCGACCGTGGTTTCGAACCGCGCCGAATCACTACACTACCGAGACCTCCTGGAAAAGGCAACCACCTCGACGCGATGGTTGACCGCCGCGCCGTTCCGCATTAGGCTGCCTCCAGCGCGATAGCGACACGCCCGCGAGGTGAAATGAAGCGCACCCTGAACGACCTGATCGAGCTGATGGCGACCCTGCGCAGTCCCAATGGCTGCCCCTGGGATCGCGAACAAACGCACCAGAGCCTCAAATCCTATGTCGTCGAAGAGGCCTACGAGGTGCTCGACGCGATCGATCGTGGCGATCTCGACGAGCTGCGCGAAGAGCTCGGCGATCTGCTCTTCCAGGTCGTCTTTCAAGCGCAGCTCGCGCGAGAGGCGGGGCACTTCGACCTCTACGACGTGATCACCTCGATCCACGAGAAGATGGTGCGGCGCCATCCCCACGTCTTTGGGGAGGGTGAGGCGGCGACGGCGGCGGATGTCGAAGTGAGCTGGGACGCCCTAAAAGCCGCCGAAGGGCGCGATCGCTTCGGCCATCTACCGCGCCACCTACCAGCCTTACTCAAGGCGCTGCGGATCACCGAGAAGGCGCAGAAGGTCGGCTTCGACTGGCCCGACGCCGCAGGCGCTCGCGAGAAGGTCACCGACGAGCTCGCCGAGCTCGACGCCGCCCTCGAAAGCGCCGATCCCGCGGCGTTGGCCGACGAGTTCGGTGACCTCTTGTTCTCGGTCGTCAACTGGGGCCGCAAGCTCTCGCTGAACCCCGAAGACCTGCTGCAGCACGCCTGCGACAAGTTCATCGCGCGCTTCCGCCAGATGGAAGCGGCGATTTGCGCACGCGGGCAATCCCTCGACGAGCTCGACCTGGCGGAGATGGACCGCGTCTGGGACGCGATCAAGCGCGGCGCGGGCGGCACCGACCGCTGAGCTCTTCGCGCCAACCCGCAGCGATCGCCGTCGTCGCCAGGACGAGCAGATAGGTCAGATAGTTGAGGTGTAGAAAACGCGCCGTGACGAAGAAGAGGGCGAGGGCGGCGACGCTCCAGCCGAGAAGTGCGGCGACGCCCAGCTCAGCGCCCGCGACGTCCAGGTCGGTGCCCGCACCCCCCAGCTCGGGGCCGCTCGGCTCGAGCTCGGCCGATCGCGGCGCGATGAGGAGCCTTTTGCCCCCGAACCAGAGGATGGGCGCGACGACGAGCACCTGGACGAGGACGAAGGGAAAGCTAGCGCGCACGGAATCGACAGCACCAACGTAGAGCAGCCACGCCGCGAGCCCATAGCCGTGGAAGCCGCGGATCGGATAGCGGTCGGCGGGCAGCGACGCGGTCCCCGCGTTGAAGGCGAAAATGTCGCCGACGAAGGCTCGCAGATCCCAGATGCAGAAGGGTAGAACGAGGACCAGCACAACGACGAGGCCAGGCCAAAGCGGCGAGAGCCCAGAAAGGTGCGACGGCCGGGGCGTCTGTCGCCGCCGCTCTCCGAGCCAGAGCGCGACGAAGAAGGGAACGACCAACCAGGCAAAGGGTTTGGTCGCACAAGCCGCGCCGAGGAGCGCCGACGCCAGCGCGATGCGCCGCTGACGCAACGCGACGAGCGAGGCGACGAGCAATGCCAGACCGAGAATGTCGCTGTATCCGCGGACGAGGTCGTGGATCAGCAGCGGGTTGAGCGCGACGAGGGCGACGGCGAGTCGCCTCTGCTCGCCCGGCGGGGCGAGGGCGCCGACCAGCACGATCAGCGCGAGAAAGGCCAGCGCATAGAGCCCGCGTTGGTCCCAGCGCGCCCCGAACCAACTGGCGATCTCGATGCCGGGAAGCGCGGCGAGGAAGGTCAGCGGCAGGTAGGGGTAGTGGCGCAGCGCGGGATTCTGGCGATACCCCATCCAGCGCCAGTTGCCGCTTCCGCTATAGCCCGAGCGAGCCATCGGAGTCTTCGAGTAGTCGCGTCCATAGGGGTTTTGCCCCTCGAGCAATCCCAAAGCGGCGATCTCGGTCTGTAGCACGCCGCCGTCATGGGCGAACCGCGCGCGATCGACGTTGGCGCGGAGCCAGATCTGACCGATCAGCGGATGCCCGACGGCGAACCAGAGGAGCGCGGTGAAAAGCGTCGCGCGAAGCCATCCGCCGTGACGCGACGGGCTTGGTCGCGAACGCAGGATCAGATCGAGGACGAGATAGAGGACGGCGAGCCCGATGATCGTGCCCACAATCAACCAGCGCGCGGGATCACGCATCAGCGCGAGCGCATTCGTAGCGGGCGCGGGCAGCCCGACCGAGTGCAGGAGCGCCGCCCCTCTCTTCGTCACGGTCGCGATGCGCCACCAGGCAGGGATCAGGTTGAGGTTTGCAAAGAGGTGCAACGCGGAGAGGGCGAGCAGCGCGATGGCGTCGTAGCCGATCAGCGCGCGCACTCGACGCGGCGCCCGGCCCTGCGCTTCGACTTCAGAGATCGCGGTGGCCGCGGCGGTGGGCGCGACGGGGCTCGCTTCACTCTCGGGGTTCATCTCGTCGGTCACAGTCGAACACCTCCACGCTGCGCCGCATCATACAGGGAGCGTCGCGGGTGTGCAAACCGACTCGACGCGACGGAATTGCGGTTCCCTTTCCCAAAGCGATCCGGTATCGTGGGCTCGGCAAGGAGGAGCGCAATGTTTACCGGCCTAGTCGAAGCCGTCGGCACGATCAGTCGAGTCGATTCGAGCCCCGCGGGGACACGCTTCGAGATCGAGCATCCCTTCGACGACTAGCAGCTCGCCGAACTCGAAGATGCCGCCCGCGTCGGCGATGGCCTCGTAGCTCTCGGTGACCTGTGGTGCGGACGCGTGGAGGACGGCGCCCGGCGCGGGCTCGCCGTTGGG
>JAGQJP010000689.1 GCA_020430585.1 Myxococcales bacterium
ACCGCCAACGCGACAAACGTCACGATGAGCGGCGGCTGGCAGAAGGCCTTCGTGGTGAACAGCGACGGAATGCTGAACATCGTCTCGTCCCAGCTCGTGGCGGCGTTCGCCGAGTGCTTCGCCTGCAAGCTCGTGTTGGGGACATCGACCTTCAGCGGCCGCCTGGACGTTAGCGGGACGACCGCCGAGGTCTCGATCGACAGCACCCGCTTCTCGGGCAGCGCGACGCTGCTGCAGCAGACACCAGCGGACTCCGGTTTTCTCGAGATCGTCAACAGCACCTTCTTCGAGGGCAAGGTGATCCTCTGGGGCAACGCGACGCTCCGTTTCAATACGGTGCACGGTATGACCACGGGCGGAATCGCCTTCAACTCGGACTACGGACCGACCACGACCCCGGTTGAGCTCGTGGGCAATCTGGTCGTCGCGCCGAAGACGGGGATCCGCTATCGCTCGCACTGGAAACTGACGGCCAACAACGTCGATGCCATCGAGAAAGGCGCCGAGTATCTCTCGCAGAGCGGCGAGACGACGGTGCCGAGTGGCAACACCACGCTTCACGCCGTGTTGCGCTATTCGGCCTCGGATCCCTACCCGCGCCTTCAACCGGGAAGCGATCCCGCCCTCTTCGACGCGCTCGATCCCTCGCAGGTTCCCGAGATCAGTGTTGACTATTGGGGCCGCTCGCGGGTGGACAAGCTCGACATCGGCGCGATCGAGGCGCCGACGATCCTCTCGGTCACCCCGAACGCCGGTCGTCGCGGCGACTCGCTGACGCTCGCCTTGAACGGGGTCAACCTGGTCGGCCCGATCAGCGTCGCGCTGTTGAGCGTCGAGCCACAGAGTTGTAACACCTGCGTCGTGAGCTCGGCCTGCCGCGAGGGTTTTCTCAATGACTTCTGCTGGAGCTGTCTGCTCGACTCCTGCGGCGTTCCGGGGATCGTCCTCGACGGCCAGGCGCTGACGCCCGAGTCGACGACGTCACTGCGCTCGAGCTTGGCCCTCGGGCTCTCGGATTCGGTCGCGCTCGGCACCTACCATCTGCTGCTCGGCGAACCGGACGTCGAGGATGGGATCACCGTGATCCCGAGCTTCTTCACGGTGCACGACAAGCTCGCGGCGACGACGATCGAGCCGACAACCGGGGCGCAGGGAACCAAGCTGACCCTCACGGTGACGGGTACCGGCCTCGATCTGGGCACGCCGAGCGTCTCGTTCGGCGACCCGAAGCTCGCGGTGAGCAACGTGCAGGTCGCGCCCGGCGGGACCAGCCTGACCTTCGATCTCGACGTCGACCCCGCCGCGGCGCTGGGTGGCTACACCCTGACCGTGACCGGAGGCGATGGCAAGACGACCACCCTGCCGAGCGCGCTGACCGTGACGCCGGTCGTCGTCGAGCCCGATACCGTCGAGCCCGACTCGGGTAGCGATCCCGACCTCGCGGTGGCTCCCGACGCCGACCCGGACCTCGCGGTGGCTCCCGACGCCGACCCGGACCTCGCGGTGGCTCCCGACGCCGACCCGGACCTCGCGGTGGCTCCCGACGCCGACCCCGACCTCGCGGTCGCTCCGGATGCCGACCCCGACGTCTCCGTGGCCCCCGACACCACTGCGACGCCAGATGTCGCCCGCAGCGACATCTCCTCTGACATCCCCGACGGTGCCTCGGCAAACGGCGATGTCGTAGGCGAGCTCGACGCAAACCCGGGCTCGAGCGACACCGCCGACGCCACTCCCACGCCGGATCTCTCGACTGGCGGCAACACCAGCTCGAAATCGTCATCCGGCGGCTGCACCGCTCTCGACGCCACCCCCAGCAGCCAACCGCTCGTCCTGCTGCTGATCTTCGTGATCGGAAGCCTGCTGCTCCGTCGCGTCGCGCGCCGAGTTATGGCACAATAGCCTCTGGCCACCGGGCGAATCGCCGCATTTCGGAGCCGCATCGCATCCCGAGCGGGCCGGTGCCCCCAAATCGGCAGGAGGACACGTGTACGAGATCAAGGCATTCACGTCGCGCCGGGCAATCGCCTACGGCGCACTCTTCGGGGTGATCATGGCTGCGACCACCGCCGCCGCCGTCACCGCGATCTGGCCACAGACGGCGTATTGGATGAAGTGGGCGATCTGCCGCAACGGCACGGTGCTCGAGCACGAGAGCCGGCGCTTCAGCTACAAGCCGGGCCAGCGCGGCGTCGAGCGCATTTTTCGCTGCGTGCCCGAGGCGAGCCGCGGGCAGCATGCAGCGGGCCGCATCGTCACGTTCGAAGCGTTCGCCTGGATGATCGTCTTCTGGCTGCTGCCGATGGTGGCGCTTACCATTGCGATCTTCTCGTTTCTCTTCGCGCGCATTCGTCGGCGCTACGATCGCGCGATGCAGGCGAACACCGACTTTCGCAGCGCCCTCACCTCGGGCGCCGATCCGCGCGCGGCGCTCGCCCAGCTACGTGGGGCGTTGGGTGTGGCGAATGCGGCCACACCGCTCCCGAGCCCCCGGCCGGGCGCTCCCTCCCAGGACCCCGTCGACGCCAAGCTCGCACGTCTCGAGAAGATCGAAGAGCTGCACCGCAAGGGCGTGATCGATCAGCAGCAGTACGAGAAGCTGAAGAAGGAGATCCTCGGCGCCTGAGGACCATCCGTGTCTTTTGCCGCAATGGGGCGCTATCTTGGCGCGATTCGCAACGCGCTCAAATCCTCCTGAGCCCCCGCTCGTCGCGGGAACGACGGGCGGTGGAGTGGGGCGCAGTCCCGGTCATGAGTTGGCAGATGTTTCTACTCCAGCAGCCCTGAGCCAAATTGCAACAGGGCACCCGCTCGGCGCTGCTACTGGACGAAGAGGATCGTGAAGTCGTTGGGCTCGCTCACCACGGAGCTGATGTTACGCATGTAGATGAAGGCGCCGCCCGTGGACTTCACGACCGCGGTGTGATACCCCGGCGTGAAGACCCGCGGCGCGACGAAGATGGCGCTGTCGGGGGTGACCGCGGGATAGGTCACCGTAAAGTAGGCGAGTGTGGCCCCAGCGTCGACGCGCCCGCTCAGCCACTGCGCCGGGTCACCGAAATCGTTGGCCGCGTAGAGCGCGCCCGTTTTTTTCACCATCGCATAGGTCGCAGCGGTTCGGCTCGGCATCCAGAAGACGAAGCTGCGATCGGCCGGATTGCCCTGCAGATCGAAGGTGCGCACGCCGCACGTGCCGTCTTTCACGTAGTACCCCACCGAGTAGCCCGCCAGGCCGGAATTGACCAACGTGGAGAAGACGGGCTGCGTGTCGGAATCGCACCCGGCAAACGAGATGTTGTAGACCCCGGGAAAGAGCCGGTTCACGGCCACGCTCCCATAGCTGCGACTGAGCGAGCAGAGGACACCCGCCTGCGGCGTGGGGATGCACGTCACCATCCCATAGCCGACGCCGCTCGAGGCGAACGGAATCAAGACGCTGAAGGCCCAATTCGTGGGGGTGACCGGCAGCGTCTTCGGCGCGTGTCCCGCGAGCGTGACGATGAAATCGTCGCCGTCGCAGGAGTAGGTCACCGGCCGCATCGAGCTACTCTCGGCCGCGACGATCAGCGGGCGCTTCGAGCATCCGTGCGAGCTCGGGAGGCCGGCGCTCAACCGATACACGCCGGTCTCCGGGCGGCTGACCGAGGCGAATCCGCGGGTGAAATTGAAGGTACCATCGCTCTTTACCCTGGCGTAGTTGTACATCCTGCCGCAGATCTCGTCCTTCGTGCCGTCGCAGTCGTTGTCCTTTTTATCCCGGCAGACCTCGGTCACGGGAAAGACGGTCTGCACACAGGTCGGCGCGCCGTCCACGCACTTGATCGTTCCGGCCTGGCACTCGCCTTTGTTCTGGGTCAGGGTGCAGCTCTTGCCGATCTCCGCCGGATCGCAGCCGGCGTCCACTCCGCTGTCGGCGTCTGACAGCGCCAGATCGGCGCCGCTGGCGTCGACGTCGCCTGTATCGGGCGTGCCGCTGTCGGGCTCGGTGGCGTCATCGGTCCCGTCGTCGCTCGGCGAGAGGTCGGCGATCGTGTCTGGATCGAGTCCATCGGCACCGCTATCTTCGAGCAGATCCGCGCCGGTATCGGTGGCGTCGTCGGCATCGACGACGGGCGGGGCCGCGGTTAGCCCGTCGAGCAACGGCTCGAGCAGATAGGCGCCGCCGACGTAGCGCACCGCGCCGACGACGCTGCTATACGTCGTGCCCACCTGCGGCCCGCCGACGTCGGCCCAGTTGCCGATGAAGTCGCTGCCCAAGAGGCAGACGTTGCCGTTCGGGCTCTGCACCGCGACCAGCTCACCCGGCAGGCCGACCTCCACCACCGTCACCTGCTGCAGCACGACGAGCATCCCCTCGACCCGCTCGCCATACTCCCAGAGGAGATCGTCGCAGGTCACCAAGAGCGGTGTTACGGGCGTGGTGACGTCGACGACCTGTGGCTCGGCGTAGAGGCGGATCTGCGTGTTGCAGGCCGCCTCCTCGAGCATGCCCGTGAGATTGACGCGGGTGCCCGGCGCGAGCGGCTGCGGCTCAAAGCCCTGCGGGAAGTCGCCGCGATCGATGACGAGCAGAATCCCCGAGCGGTCACCACCGTCTTCGTCGGCGACGTAGATCCCCAGCTGATCGGCGTCGATGCTGAACCATCCCGTCGTCACCACGACCCCGGCCAGGGCCACGTCGCGAATCGTCTCGGGCGGGCTGGCGTTCTCTTGGCAATCGTGGTCGCCCTCGTCTTGCAGCTCTTTGATCGCCGAGACCGGGATCGGATCGGGCCCGCCGTCGACGAGATCGTCCTCACCATCCGCCACATCGGTCACGGCGAGATCGGGCTCGCTCAGATCGTCGCTCACGACGTCGGCGTCGTTCTCCCCGTCGGTCCCTGTGTCTTCGCCCTGGGTCTCTGCCGCCAGGTCGCTAGCCAGATCGTCGCCCGAGAGGTCGGTGGGCTCCACCGCATCGGCGAGATCGAGGCCCAGATCCGAGGCGAGCAGGTCGCCGAGATCCGACCCGTCGCTGTCCGCGCCCACGCTGTCCGCGCCCACGCTGTCCGCGCCCACGCTGTCCGCGCCCACGCTGTCCGCGCCCACGTCGAGCGACCCCGCGTCAGAGGAGCTGGTCGAGCCCCCGCCGCATTGGATGCAGAAAAGACCGAGCAACAACACAAGAACGGCACCGATGTGTGTCATGAGGACTCCGACCGTCAGGCGATAGAAATAGTCGAGAGTGTTGCACACCCACGGCGGCCAGGTCAAGCGCAGCCTGGCGCCAGGAATCGAGTGGGATTGACGAGGAGATCGGGGCGCGAAGCGGAATGAACCGTAGCGGGATTTGGCGCTGGATCGTCGTTCAGTGCGACGACGTGCCGACCGAGTGCAATGTCACCCTCTATTCCCTACCCGCGGGCCCCGCGTGGCAGGCGTGCCGCCACTTCAAGGTCGACGAGCCACAATGCGTCGGGTGGCGTGTCCCGCGCTGCGAGCTTTTTGACGTCCTCTATGGTCTGGTCGACGACGAGAATCCGTAGGGGTGAGACGAACCGGCCCGAGCGGAAGGCGCTCAAGAAACAGCGACCACCGCCCTCGGTCGGCTCACGGAGAGCAGCTCCAGTCGTAGACGCGGAGCGTCGATGCCGTCGCGGTCGACATCTTCTGTTCCGTCAGCACGCCCGCGCTGTTGTACACCGTCGTGTTCAGCGCCTTCAGCACGGCGACGCCGTCGGCTCCGATCGAGACCACCTGCAGTCGCGAGATCTCACCGCTCGAGTGGTACTCGTAGCTCGTCTCGAGCCGCGATCCATCGTCGTTTGGGTGGACGTATAGGAGCAGCCGGCCGCTCTCGTCGACGGTGCGCACCTCGGTGAGGCGCAGCGGGTCATCGCTGAACGTCTGCACGCGCCAAAGCCCGTCAGCGATCGCGTCGAGCTCGGTGCGCCAGGTGAGCGGCACGAGCCCGTCGCTTTCGCTATCTCCGAGGCTTCTCCACTCCAGCGCGCGCAGCTGACCGCTCGAATCGAGCTCCCAGTCCTGCCGCTCGACCAGCTGGTCGTCGACGAGTCGTGTTCGCGCGATCAGCCCTTCCGGTTGGTACTCGAAGCGCAGCTCGTAGCTGTGTCCCGCGAAGGCCGTGCGTTCGAAGGTCCAGCGGTCGCTCGCCACCTTGCCGCCCGAGAGCGTGCGCAGTCGATATCCCACGCGACTCTCGTCGGTTGGCTCCGTCGTGGCGTTGTAGTCCTCGACGGGAATCCAATCGAGGCGCTCGGCGAGCATTCGGCCCCCCTTGTAGGACCGACTCAACATCTCCACGAAGGGATCCCCCGCGATGCCGTACCGGACGGGCCAGAAGGCGTCGAAACGCGGTTTCGGGTCGCAGAAGGCGCAGTAGAAGAGGTCGCGTGACAGCCCCGCGTGGTTGTAGATCTCACCGATCGGCAGCGCCGGCCGCACGTCGGCGATCCGAGGCCAGGGCTCCAGATGCTGATCGACGCGATAGATCGAGTCGCTGTAATCGGCGAACCACCCCATCGGAAGCGGCCGACAGCCCGTCTGGTCGTCGCTGGGCCGCTCGGTCGTCAGCTGACTCGAGACCGTCGGGGCCAACAGGCGCACGATTCGATGTCGCGACAGCTCGGAGGCGCTCCATGTCCAGTGCTCGGTTTCGCGAAGCGTTCCATCCTCGGTCACACGACGACCGATCGGGCGGCCAAGCTCGTCGTAGCTCCATTGGTCGAGCTGGTCGAGGGTGATCGCGCCGTCCTTCCGTTTGCGGTAACGGCTCTCGAGGATCCGACCGCTCTGGTCGTAGAGATAGCTCACCTCGACGCCCTCGTTCGCGCCGCTGACGTACTCGACGGCGCTGCGCCAGCCCGCCAGCCGCCCGCTCTCGGTGTAGTCGTACGAATAGGTCGCGGTGTACTGATCGAAGATCGTGGTCAGCCGAACCAGCCGCCCGAGGGCGTCGAACTGCTGCGTCTTGCGCGAGGTCGACGTCGGCCGCGTCTCGACGTAGGAGAGCACGTGACCCAGCTCGTCGAGGAGGTAGGTCGCCGTGTGGGTCTCGTCCTCGGCCGGCCAATAGCTCGTCTGCGTCAGCGTCAGACCGTCGCGCGTCACGCTCTCGGTGCGGCGCAACGTATCGTTGGACGATTCGCGCAGCCCCTTGTAGGAGCAACCGTTTTTCTCGATCGGGAAGGGCACGCTCACCGTCGGCTCGGTCGGGATCGACGGGCGCGCGAGGCAGTACCCGTTGCTCGTCGGCGTCGCCAGTTTGGGCGGCTCGGTCGTGTGCGGCGACGGGGCGGGTGTTTCCGTGCTGGGCGTTCGGGTCTGCGGCTCGTTCCCCGTGGTGCCGTTGGGCGCCGCGTCATGGGTCTGGTGCAGGCTCGCGGGGGCGCGGAAGCAGCCGCCGATCGCAAACGCGAAGAGTGTGATGGTGAGGATGGTGCGCATCGGCTTTCCCTTTTCTCGATGACTCCCGGCCAGCATAGCGCGGCTCGTTGTGAGAAGAATCGATATTATCTTTATGTCAGTGTGTTGACATTCTTTCTAATGGCTGCCGGTGTCGCCTTTCAGGATCCACGGCTGATGTCGCTGAGATTCTGCGCCGCCTGAACGCTTCGGTTTGAGGGCTATCGGCTACATCGCGTGCAGAACGAAGTCCTTCAACACAACCCCACGGGGAATCGCGTCAACGTGCGTCAAAGGCGCGTCAAGCGAACTCGCTGCCGCCGCAACTTCGCACGGTCGAAAACGCGCCGAACCGACGACTTCGAGCTGGGCTTGGCAGTGGGCTTGTTCGACACCATTCGCCTCAAGAACACGAACAATCCTGTCCTGCCACTCGCGGTCATCCTCACGCCGCGGCCAGTCGTCCTCGGTGATCAGCGACAGCCCAATGTTCGCGCAGACATGCATGATGAAGGTCGCGCACGTGGCACCGGAGTAGGGCGTCGCTCCGTTCCACGCTCCCGTTTCAGGCGAAAATCCGCTTTCATCCCACCGAATTCCGTATGGAATACCCTGGGGATTGGCCTGATAGATTGCCATACATACCGCTGCGATGAGGTTTTGGTTCAGGTCATCTGCAGCGAGCATTTCCGAAAAGAACTGTGTCGAGTTTGGGGTACTCCGACGGAGATCGTTGTGGAACGCAAGGTGCAGAACATACGACACATTGTCCAAATCGTCGCGGTACAGCAGGCCGACGTGCTCGGCCGATTGCCACACGCACACTCCGCAGACTGGAAGCGATCTTGTCTGGGCGGTGCATCGCGCGAATGAGGATACATCGAATACGGTCATTCGCCTAGATTTCCAGGCCGCGAAGTGTTCGCGTTGGGTCCATTCCTCTGTCTTCTAGTTCCTTCCGGACTCGAATCCGCAAGTCTGGCCAGTTCGGCAGGGAGTGTCTCACCAGGAACGTTGCGCGAAGCATTCCGACGAGCACCACGGGCAGTGTGTCTCCCACACGGACATGAGAAATCCAGCGTTGTAGCGCCGAATAGTCTCGCTCTTGGATCTTGCGCCCGATCTCGAGAAAGAGAGTTGCGAGCAACGGGCGGGCGGTCGCCTCGTCCCGATGGGAGAGTATCTTCCGCAGCCATTCCGGCGCGGTCAGCTGATCTGCAAACGACATCTCGCCAAACGCTGCCATCGTACGCTTGCTCCTCTCGCTCGACGACTCGGCGAGCTTCAGTTCGGAAATCGTACGCGTGAGCACCTTGGACGACGAGCAATCGGTCTGCATACGAAAAACCTTGAGAACGGGTAGCTTTCCCTTGGGCTGGGGAGTGCTCGTCCCAATCGGCAGATTCACGTATAGTTGGCTAGTCTGTCCCATGTTTGGCGCCTTTTTCCAGATCTCGCACGAGATCGATTTTCTCGCGCAACCAGCTAATGAGTGCTTCGGCCTGGGCCACGTTCATTGTCACCCCAACCTCAACCTCACGAACGAGACCGGACTTGCCCTCTCTCTTTTCCTGGATCTCGCCACCCAAGACACCAGACTCAAAGGAATGCACTACTTTTTGGGGGATCGGCAAGCGCTCAGAGTAGAAATGCATCTGGATCGTCAGGTTCGGCGCAATCCCTCCCCAAACGCCGTCGGCGTGCACAGTCCTATAGTTGGCGCTCTTCAGGAAATGGAACGCCACTTCGCTAGGTTGCGCATCGTTTGTCAACGCCACACCTCTGTAGATCGACCCGAATCGTACAAACTCGGTGACAAGAGTGATTTGCACCAAGAATCCGGGAGTTCCGGCCCGATGCCCGTATAATTCTAGCGTCGAGGAGGAAGCAGAGCAAGTCGTTTCTTGGCGAGGCCTCCTCGCCCCCGCAGTCGAGCGTACCGTGCCAGGGCGCTGCCAACCACACCAACAACGCTGGAAATCTCGGCCGCGCCATGTGGCCAAGCCTCCAATCCACGCCGATCAAGCTGCGCGGCCCCAACACAGTCGCACCAATGCGCCCTTCCGCGGGAGTATCGGGGAGCCGAGGATCGCGAAACGGATAGATGTTTCCCTCTGGGGCGACACGAGGCCCTCGCCCGACACGCTCGCTCGCGGCGACGTCGAAAATCTGTTGAAGTCTCGTGCGCGGCTGCTACCTTTAGGCTAGGTCTGGACGAACGGATTGGGTGAACCCGAACGATTCGTAGGGGTTCCCACGCACGAAAGTTGGTGACGATGCCACGACACATCGACCCTGGCGTCGAGCGACGCACGAGCTCCTCGCGGCGAGGCGCTGCGCGATTTGTGCTGGTCCTCTGCTGCGGTCTGCTCTCGTTCACCGCGGCGCGGTGCGGAGGAGGCTCCGGTCACTCGAGGGGTGACTCGACGGGCGACGTCTCGCAGACGAGCGACCAGTCACCAGTGGACACGGGCGGCGACGTCTCGCAGACGAGCGACCAGTCGCCAGCGGACACGGGCGGCGACCTCGCGAGCTCCGCCGACGGGCTCGATCATTCGGATCTGACGCCCGATCTCGGGGGCGACCTGGCCGTCGAGCTGGACGCCGATGCGCAGCCGGACACGCCCAGCGACGCGAAGGGCGGAGACGACGAGAACCCGCTCGACGCGGGCAGCGATCTCCTCGGCGACGACCTGAGCGCGACCGACGCCGAGAGCGATGCCCAGCCGGACGCCGCGCCCGAGACCTGCAAAGAGGACTGCCTCAGCGGAAAGAACGATTGCCAGTTCGGCTGCCTCGAGCTGCCCGGCGTGGGCAAGTACCTCTGCACCTGCCCCGACGGGATGACCCTGGTCGATGGCAAGAACTGCGTCACCCCCTGCCCGCCAGGAACGACGGGGTCCGACGGGAACTGCGTCAACATCAACGAGTGCGCGGGCACGCCGTGCAACGACGAAGGCGACCACGACGACAATTCGGGGCAGGACGGCCAGGGCTGTACGGAGATACCGCTGAACAGTTGGCAGGCTCCGGGCTACACCTGCAGCTGCCAGGCAGGCTATTTCCAGGGAATCGGCAGCGGGGGCTACCGCACCTGTGTGATCGGCGACGAGTGCTCTTCGGGCGCCAACAACTGCTCACCGACGGCGCGCTGCAACGACCCGAACCCGGCACCGAGCTCGCTGGGCGACTACACTTGCACCTGCCCGAGCGGCTACGAGGGCGACGGCCGCTCGACCGGCACGGGTTGCACCGACATCGACGAGTGCAAGAAGACGCCCGGCATCTGCGACAACGGCCCGCTGGTCGGCGGCGTCTGCAAGAACCGCCCCGGCGGCTACGACTGTGTCTGCCCCGAGGGCCAGCTCCAGTTCGGCAGCGAGTGCCTGGCCCCTTGCCCGTAGATCCGCATCCACCGCGGGCGGTCGGCGAGGATCAGTCGGAAGCGGCCGCCGCGCAGCTGTGATCGGCGAGGCAGCGGTTGTGCAGGAGCGCTCCGCACGACGCGCACGCCGCCCCGTCCAGCTTGCTCGTGATGCCGCGACCACATTGGGCGCAGGGCATCCCGGCGATCTGGGGCTCCGATGGCTCGGCGGCTGGTGGTTGCGGTTTCCGCCGCGCCGAGATGAGCAGAATCATCAGGCCCGATGCTAGCAATCCCGCGCCGACGCAGATCGCCATCCGGATCGGCAGGCCCATCGTGGAGAGCGATCTCCCTCCACCGATCTGGCGCATGAAGAATGCCCCTTCGATGGTTCGGACGGTGAAATAGCCCACCGCGATGTAGAGGAGCAGGGCAAAGATGGCGTAAGGCATCGGTTGTAGCCCGACCTTGAGGGCCCGACCGTGAGCCAGCCATGCCACGACGCCGCAGAGCAGCAAGTTGACGAACAGAAGGACCATCGCGCACACCTCTAGCAGAAATCAGACGTTCAGAGCCTCGCATCCGTGACGACGATTGTCAACGGAAAGGGGAACCGGGCAGACCGAGCCGGGCGGGGTCGAACGGTCCGATTTTACTTCGCTTCTGCAACGATTGCACAAAGTCGCTTGACATCCATACCGACTAGTTGGTATGGAAAAGATATGTCGAAGACGCAGACCGCCAAAACCAAACTGCTCGATGCCGCGCTCTCGTTGATCCGGGAGAAGGGGTTCACGGCGACGACCGTCGACGACCTCTGCGCTCGAGCTGGGGTCTCGAAAGGCGCGTTCTTTCACTACTTCAAGAGCAAGGACGAGCTCGGTGTCGCCGCCGCCCAGCATTGGTCGGCCGTGACGGGCGAGCTCTTCGAGCGCGCGTCCTTCCGCGAGCGCACCGATCCGCTCGAACGCTTGCTCGCCTACATCGAGCTGCGACGCGAGCTGCTGCGCGGTGAGATCGCTGCCTTCAGTTGCGTCGTCGGAACGATGGTGCAGGAGACCTACGGCCAGCACCCACAGATCCGAGACGCCTGCGCCGCTAGCATCTTCGGGCACGCCGATACGCTCGTCGACGACATCGCCGAGGCCATGCGCCAACGCGGCGTGGTCGCCGATTGGACCGCAGAGAGCCTCGCCGCACACACCCAGGCGGTGTTGCAGGGGGCATTCATTTTGGCCAAGGCCAAGAACGACGTGGCCGTCGCCATCGAGAGCGTCGACCACCTGAGGCGGTATGTCGAGCTGCTGTTCGCGCCGCCAGCACAAACAAGGAGTGCATCATGAGAGTCATGGTCATCGTCAAGGCAACCAAGAACAGTGAGGCCGGCCTGCTCCCGACCGAGGAGCTGCTGGCGGCGATGGGGAGCTACAACGAAGAGCTGGTGCGCGCCGGCATCATGCTCGCCGGAGAAGGTCTCCAGCCCAGCTCGCGCGGCAAGCGCATCACCATCTCGCCGACGGGGCGTACCGTGAGCGACGGCCCCTTCGAGGCGACCAGCGAGCTCGTCGCCGGCTTCTGGATCTGGCAGGTGCGCTCGCTCGAGGAGGCCGTGGAGTGGGCCAGGCGCTGTCCCGAGCCGATGCCCGGCGAAGAGACGCAGCTCGAGCTTCGCCCGCTCTTCGAGCTCGACGACTTCGGCGACGCGATGACACCCGAGCTGCGCGCTCGGGAGGCACAACTGCGAGCCGAGCTCGACCAACACGAGGCGTGACGATGATGAGCGACAAACCCAAGATCCGCACCTGCCTCTGGTTCGACGCCAACGGCCACGAGGCTGCCCAGCGCTACGTCTCGCTCCTGCCCGACAGCGCCATCGAGTCCACGCTGCGGCCCGATCCCGACAAGCCGCCCTTGGTCGTCGAGCTCTCCCTGGCCGGCACGCCCTACATGTTTCTCAACGGGGGGCCACACTACCAACAGTCGCCCGCCGCCTCGATCGTCGTTCGCACCGCCGACCAAGCCGAGACGGACCGCCTCTGGCAGGCGCTGCTCGCCGACGGCGGCGTGGAGAGCCAATGCGGTTGGCTCACCGATCGCTTCGGTGTCTCCTGGCAGGTCGTCCCCGTCGCCCTCTTGCGCATGCTGTCGGCCGACGACCGTGCCGCCGCCGATCGGGCGATGCAGGCGATGCTCGAGATGGTCAAGATCGACATCGCGACAATCGAAGCCGCCTTCCGCGGCGAGCGCTGAGCGACGCCGACCCATTCGATCGCGACGTGCGCCGCGGCGTGCCAACGACGCCGTCGACGGCGATCGCGACAAACCAGACGAAACGCGGCGACGGGCTCTCGGGTCCTCGTGCCCACGACGCTACTCCTCGAAAGCGGGATGAAGACCCCGCACGTCGATGCGCAGGTCCTCGTCCATCAGCTCCTCGATCGTCGAGACGATCACGTCGTAGTCCCCCAAATAGAGCAGCGTCTCGAGACGATGGCGGATCAGGAGCAGCGCGAACAGGAGGTTGGCGGCTTGCGTCCGAGGCAGGGTGTACAAGCTCTTGCCGCGACGGGCGATGCCGTCTTTCACCTGAAGCGCGAGCAGGCGGTATCTGCGGTCGGCAAGCGATTTGTCGAACGACTCGAACCCGATGAACGTCGAAGAATCGAGCTCCCACTCTGTGCGCGCTCCTCGGCGCAAGCGAAGCGCGGCGGCGTCGATCTGCAGCTCGCAGCCCGTACCAAAGGGAAGGGTGAATCGGTCGCCGCGCCGGATCTTCGCCAGGTTTCGGTTCCAATAGTGGGCGGTCCAGAAAAGCTCGAGAGCGTGCGCGAAAATCCCGGCGTTGCCGGGTCGCGGGGTCGGAATGCAGTTGAATCCTACAATCGACGTCGGAGCCAGAGGGCAGGGGTCCGCGGCGAACGAGAACAGGCACCGTCCCCCTGCGTCTTCCGCCGAAACGCTCGTGACGATCATGGACCACTCGCGATCCACGAACAAGCGCTCGACGCGCTCGTACATGACAGCGGCCGATCGGGCACGCTGCCAACGCGCCTCGTTCGCTCCGAGGAAGTACCGTGGCGCATAGCGAGGAAGCTTCCGCTTGATCGGCTCAGAGACGACGAATACCAGCCCGAATACGAGACCAAGGGAGCCGATCGCGCCCCAGATGCCTGCGTACCGCCACCCAAGGGCCGCGGCCACCAGCACGAGCGACAAGATCCCGACGGCAAAAGCGATCTGCACCGGCATGCTCCACGGGGTGTAGAGGTAGTCGTCGTCCCGCAAAGGCGGTGCGGGATCGTACGAGCGAACGAGTGGCTCGATGCCCGACGGGTCGCAAGCCGCCGTCTCGAGCTCTGGTGCGAGATACTCGCGAACGAGGCTCCCCGCCATGTATCCGTACATGGAACGGGTCTTTGGCAGCGCGATCTTCAGTGTCGTCGGAAGCTCTGGCCGCGCGTGGGTTGCGCGCGCGCCCTTGCTCTCCTGCGGTCTCATGGTTTCCTCTCCTTCGCCGCTCCAGCGGTCTGTTGGACCTTGTTATGGAGAGTAATTTAGCTTAATAAGAAATAATAGTTTTATTGTGAAATCGATAACGACGGTCGGGGATTCGCGCATCGCTCGCGTCGGTCTGCGGGCTCAGCCACTCCACGAACCGCCCAGCCAGAGTTGCTCGCAGAGCAGGGCGATCCCTCGGGCGAGATGTCGACGATACGTGCTGAACGGCAGCCCCAGATTGTAGGCGGCCTCCGCCTGCTTGGCCACGGGGCGCAGAAAGGTCTCCCGAACCGCCTGATAGTAGCGGCCGTCGTTCGGGTCGGCAGAGAGGCGTTCGAGGGCGTCGTGAAGAAGCTCCCGCAGGCGCCGAGCGCGCTCGAGGTCCGAGCCGATGAGGGCGACGGAGCCGAGGTCGCGCCAGCGCGTTAGGGCGCTCGACGTCAGGGATGCCTCGTCGTTGGCCGATTGCAACGCTGCGCGTACGGCGTCGTCGAACTCGGAGCGGCGCAGATTGGTGAAGAACGGCAGCTCGGGCTCCCGGCGCTGCTCGGCACCGACGGCAAAGCGCGCGAGCACCGCGCGCCGCCAGAGCTTGCGGTCGACGGTTCGGTAGTCGAACCCGAACCCGACGTAGCGGTTATCGCCGAGGTCGAAGTCCAGCTCTTCGACACGCTGGTGCAGGTTCAGCGTCATCATCGGGCTCCAGAGCTGCTCGTTTCGCACCGCGATGCAGCCGAGGGCGAGCCGCGGCCTGGTGGCGACGAGCTGCGCCACGTGCAGAAACGTCCGAGCGTGGCTCGGCGCAGGTACCTGGTAGCTTTCGGCGTCGAGCCAGAAGCGGACGAAGACCGAGACCTCACCCTCTCGCAGCGGCGCGCGCTCACGCAGATAGCGGCAGAGGCCGTCGACTGCCGCGTCCGAGCTGCCCCGCAGCATCAGCGAGCGCCCGATCAAAAGGGGAAAACAGAGTCCTACCACGTTCTCTACGCCGTCGCGTACGATCACGAGGTTCTCGGGCTGCTCGCGCAGCCAATGCTCGAAGAGCCCGCGCGCGTCGGGCCCCTCGTGCCGGGCGACCATCTCGCCGAGTGCCCGCCGATCGGCGTCGGTCGCCTTGTCGGTGTAGTGCACGTTCGTCTCGAACCAGGGCTTGAGAATCGCCGCCACCGGGTGGTGCAGGTAGATGTAGAGACTCTCCTCGAAGAGGCGCACCTGCTCGTCGGTGCCGACATCGTCGAGGCGGTCGATGTAGTACGAGAGGGCGCGCTCTCGGATCCGTTGCAGCCACGCGTCGTCGCGCCACTCGAGGCTGGCGACGATCACGCGTCGGGCAAGCTCATGAGGAAACAGGCCGTAGGGACAGCGATCGACGAAGCCGAGGCCGGCAAGCCAATCGAACAGGTCTGCGACGCTCTCTCCCTCGAGGACGTGCGCCAACAGCGCCGGGCTGAGCGTGCGAACCGTCGCGGCGACCTCGAGCGCGCGGCGGTGCGCGTCGCTCGGCGCCAGATCCAAGAAGATCCGCTGCAGCTCCCTCAGGGTCTGTGGCGCGGAGGTCCAGGAGAAATCGGTCTCGGGCCGCAGCCGCAGGACGTCGGCGGCGAGCGTGAGAGCGAGGGGATGCCCGCAGGTCGCCTCGACGACCGCCGCGCGCCGCTTCACGTCGATCCCGAGACGCGCGAGATAGTTCTCGCTCTCGCCCTTCGAGAGGTTCATCAGCTCGATCTCCAGGGTGAGCGCGCGCCATGCGGCGTCATGCCGCCAGCGCTCGTTCAGACGCTCGCGCCCGGCGATCACGACCAGCGTCTGCGCGCGCAGCGTCGGCAGCAGCTCACGGAAGATCCAGCGGTCGATCGGAGCGAGGTTCTCGTAGGTGTCCAGGAACAGCACGAGCCGTCCCGGCGGTAGCTCGATCTCTCCCACGATCGATGCGTCCTTCGGCCCGAGACGCCGCGCGAGCTCGCCAATCAACGCCGCTGGTGTCGGTGAGAGATCGCGAGCGTCGATCAGCTCCGCCGAGACGGCGAGAGATCGACAGTGCAGCAGGAGCTCGTGCAGCAGCGTCGACTTCCCAACCCCGCCGGGACCGTGGATGCTGATGACGTTGACCGGCAGCTCTTGGGAGCCGACGGCCTCGCGAAAGAGCGCGAGCTCGCGTTCACGGCCGACGAAAAGTCGGCGCCTAACCTCTCGGATACGCTGCTCGATCGTGGTAGCCATCGACGAGAACCAGAGGGCGGTTTCTCCTCACTATAGGCGGTGTCGTCCGACGTCGCAAGTCGCAACCGACACTGGCCGAGCACGGGTGAGCATCGAACGCTGCAAAATGGGCAACGCTGGTCATTGCACGGCGCGCCCCACGCTGCGATCATTCCGACTCTTGGCGCCGCCCCTCGACGACGGCACCGTTATCAACAGGAGTCGAAGAATGCCAAAGCACATATCACGTTCTAGATTGCCGCTGATTGCCCTCTGGTGTCTCTCGCTCGCCGCGTGCGGATCGTCCGCGCTCGAGACCGAGGACGCGATCCCCGGGCGCGGACCGGCCGCGAGCGATCTCGTCGGGCGGACGTTCGCCAGCGCAGATGCTCTCGCGCCGCCACCCAACGACCTCGTCGGGGAGGTGATGGCGACGTCAGATGCTCTCGCGCCGCCGACGGGCGATGTCGGCGGCCGTTCGACCTCCGAGGGCCCGAAGATTCTAGCCCTCTCGACCAACGTCACGTCGCTGACCGAGAACGAGACGATCACCTTCACGGCGATCGTCACACATCCCGCGGGGATCGATCAGGTGATCGGCGGGACGCTCTCCGACCCGAGCGGCGCCGTCTTCGGCTCGTTCTCGACGGCCGCTCAGGAGGGCGCGTACTCGCTGACGCTGAGCTGGGCCGCGCTCGACCAGGTTCGCTCGATCGAGTTCGAGCAGTCGGACACGCGCCAGGTGATCGCGACGTTCTATGACGTCGTCGGCCACGACGTGAGCCGCAGCCTCACGTTCCAGCTGCACTGCGACGGCCTTGCGGCCTGCGACGGGCGTTGTGTCGACCTCGACAGCGATTCGACGAACTGCGGCACCTGTCGCACGCGCTGTGACGACGGCAACCACGCCTCGAAGGACGCGCTGCTCAGCCCCTGTCTACTCGGGAAGTGCCCGACGTCGAAGGAGTGCTTCGCCACGATCGACAAGAACGTGAAGTGCGAGTCCCTTTGCGCCAAAAAGGGGATGACGGTCGCGAACATGGGATGCCGCCTCTACTCGAACCATGGTACGCCGCTCTTGATGACCTGGAAGAGCTATCCGACGCTGAGCGCTTGCCTCGGCTCGTGGCCCGAGGACGGTCCAGACTACGAGTTCAGCTGTCTCTTCGTCGACCCCAACCGCTCGTGTGGCGACGAGGGGCCGACCTCGTACGCGCGCTGCTGCTGCATCTGAGCTTCATGGCGGCGTCGCAGGTATGCCGACGTCGAACGCGCGCTGCCGCTGCAGCTGAGCTGCAACATTACGATCAAGGGCAACAGCTACCAGTTTACCGGCACGATCAGTAGTAGAGGCGTGCTGGAGGTCGCCGCCGTCTTCTTCCGCGGCCTCGCCCCCTCCCCGCAAAAGCCGGCGGTTCTACCGGCGAGTGTTGGGCTATCCGTTGAAGCGCAAACCCAGCACGTAGCGCTCCCACTGGCGTTGGAACTGCGTCATGTCGGGATTGCCGAGGATTTTTCGCAGCGTCTTGTAGCCGCTGGGATCGCGGCGCCGGTTCTCGAGGAAGGCGCGGTAGTAGCGCCGCAGCAGTCGCCGCTCCTGCAGATAGTAGAGCAGGTACCTCGACTGCGCATAGTTGGTGCCGTGGACGTCCCGATAGAACTGCTTCTCGTTCTGCCCGAGCAGGGAGCGGAAGCGGGTCAGCCCGCCTTTGCGGATCGCCGTCTGCAGGCCCGCCAGGCGCCAGTTGGTCAAGCCGATGATCTGGCCGTCGCGCTCCGACGCTTGCTCGTAGAGCGAGCCCAACCCCTCATTGAACCAGGCGGGACAGCTTGGGAAGTTGGCTTCGATGAAGGGATGCACGATCTCGTGCACCAGCGTGCCGCCGCCGGTGGCGATATTCATGAACAAGCCACGCTTCGAGCTGGAATAGAAGCCGTAGGGCGTATCCGGCTTCTCGCCGTAGAGGATCGTCACGTAGTGGCGATAGCTTCGCGCGTCGCGGAACAACCAGATATTGAGGATCTGCTTGGGGTCCTTGGTGAAATAGGATTGCTTGAGGCGCTGCACGGCCCAGCGCACCGTCCGCGCCGCGTACTGGCGCACTCGCTCCGGCGTGTCGTTGCCGATCACGACGAAGGGTCGCTCCAACACGATCGAAAAGCCCGGCCCAGGGAGCCGCCGCCGCAG
>JAGQJP010000690.1 GCA_020430585.1 Myxococcales bacterium
CGCAGCTCGATCCGGCGCCTCGAGATCGGCTCGACCGTCTATCCCTCTCCGGGCGGCGTCCAGGAGGAAGTGCGCGCGGTCTTCGTCGAGATCGAGCCCTGCTTCGTTCAGCGCCCACTGGTCAATCGCTCCGGCTTCTCGGCCTCTGGGGTCGTCCGCGCCATCGAGGGGCGCCAGCTACTTCGCGCGGCGCAGGTCGGCGGGCTGCCGGATGCCCGCCTCGAGCTCAGCACGTACGACCTGTTGCGACGACGAGGGATCGATCCCGGCCCCTGGATTGGCGAGCAGATCGATCTTCTCGGGGCGTCGCCAGACAAACCGCTCGCCGCCACGCCGACGCCCCTCGACGATCTCTGGAGCCGCCCCTCACGCCGCCGTTTTCGGCCCGTGGAGAGCGCACGCTCGAGCGGCTTTCTCGACGTGCGCGCCGCGACGTTCGACGAGCTGGCGTGCGATGCCTCGACCGTCGCCAGCCAGACGCTCGAATTTGTCGTACCGACGCGGCTGAGCCCGAACACGGCGGTCGTCGCGCCCCTGTTGAGGCTCGATGGGCGGGTCGCAATCGGCGTCGACGACGACGACTTGCCAGCGGCGCAGTGTTTCACGGGGAACAGCGAGCTCCTCGTCGCGCCGGCCTGGCGCCTACCGAAGGCACAGATCGGTCTGCGGCGCACGCGGGCATTTCTCGCCGAAAAGCTGCGGGCGGAGTACGGGCTCGAAGCGCGCCGCCTGTTTCGCCTCGGTGGCAGCTACTATCCCAGCGCCGGGCAGACGCCGGAGGTCGCGCACCCCTTCGTCGCCGACATCTTTTCGATCCAGGCGGGAGCGTTGCGCACCCTGCGATGGATCGACCTCGCGCAGCTCGTCCAGCATGCCGAACGCCTGCGGGATGGTCACCTCGCCGTGATCGTGCGTCGCGCGGCACACGCCCTCGCGCTCTGAAACCGTCCTAGTGGCGATCGATGAAGCGGAGCTTGAGGGATGAGCTCCATCCGGCGTAGGCGCTGCACTTCGACTTGGCGGCGGAGATCATCAAATAGGCGTAGCCCTCATGCGTCACGCTGGGGAATCGCAGGAGCGTCGCGAATCGGCCCTTGGCGTCGGTCCGCAGACAGTCGTAGGTCCA
The DNA here is from genome assembly GCA_020430585.1 of Myxococcales bacterium. GTDB lineage: Bacteria > Myxococcota_A > UBA9042 > JAGQJP01 > JAGQJP01 > JAGQJP01. The sequence goes on from JAGQJP010000690.1 coordinate 1,127, forward strand.
GCGGCCCTTGGGCTTGCTACGCGTCGCGATCTGGACCCAGCCGCTCTTGGTCAGCGTGCGCCCGGAGATCGGGTAGTCGATGTCCCGTCGCACCGTCGTGCACGGGATCTCGTGATCGAGGATCACCCCGGTGTGCAGAAAGACTCGACGTCCGCAGCGGGAAAAGTGGTGAGGCGTATCGCAGTGATAGATTCGGTGCGTCGACGAGCGCAGCTCCATCCCGGGAAAGACCACCCCGCCGGTATCCTCGCGCCCGAGATCGCGAAAGCGAACGGGCAACGACTCCTCGTAGACATCCATCACGCTGAAGTGGAGATGTGGCCCCGAACTGAAGCCGGTGTTGCCGGAGTATCCGATCAGCTGGCCCGTACAGACGTTGTCCCCCGGCTTGACGGTCACGCCGCCGCTGCGCAGATGGTAGTAGTGGCCGACGGTTCCGTCGCCGTGGTCGATCAGCACATAGTTGGCCTGGTCGGCGCAACGCGCGTTGTTGCAGCCGGTGTTCGAGTCGGACTTGACCGCGAGGACACGACCACCGCGGGCGGCGACGATCGGCGTCCCCTCTGGCAGGGAGATGTCGACGGCGAAGCGCTGGTCGTCCTTGTGCGAGAAATAGCCCTGAAAGCCCTGGGAGATCGTCGCCAGGGTTCCCGCGATCAGGGGCACGTCGACCTCGAGGACCGGCGCTGGTTGCCAAAGGTAGTGCGTTCTCGCGGCGCTACACGACGAAAGCACGAGGCTCGCGGCGGCGAGGGCGACGACGGCCCACGCGCTCGGCGTCGAGGCGAGCCGCATGCGTGACGGGCATGGCGATAGCCGATCGGTCATGGGTTGATCTCCGCATGGGACAGGGGAATCGTGATGCTGAACACGGTCCCCTCGCCGAGGTGACTCTCGACATTGATCGTCCCGCCGAGCAGTTGACACAAGTGTCTCGAAATCGTCAAGCCCAGACCGGTACCCTCGCCTTTGCGGGTGCTCTCGAGTTGAGAGAACGGCTCGAAGAGGTGTCCGATCCGCTCCGGGGCGATCCCCGGTCCGTTGTCGCGCACGCGGAGCTCGAGGCGCTGACCGTCGCCGTCGCGTACGTCGATCGCCACGATCCCATTCTCGGTGAACTTGCAGGCGTTGCCCACCAAGTTCAGGAGGATCTGGAGGATCCGCGTGCGATCGGACTCGAAGGCGGCGACCCGCGTCTCGACGTTCAGCTCGAGCTTGTTGCGATTGCGATCGGCCAGCGGCTGCGCCGTGTCGACGGTGTCTTCGAGGAGCGAGGCGAGCTCGACGCGCTCGCGGACGATCTCCATCTCACCGGCCTCGATCTTCGAGAGGTCGAGAATGTTGTTGATCAGGCTGAGCAAGTGCCGACCAGCGGCGGCGATCCGCTGGACATCGGGGAGCAGCGCC
>JAGQJP010000078.1 GCA_020430585.1 Myxococcales bacterium
CGGATCTCGGTCGCGCCGCCACTTTTCACGCCCCCGTTTGGTCTCGGTCTTACCCTTCTTCGGTTTGACGCGTGGCCCTGTCGGATCGCCGTTCTGATTCTTCGGATCGACGCGATCCCCGGTCGGGTCGGGGCCAACGGGCTTCGGCGTGTCGACCTTCACGACGGGCCCCGGCGTCGTCACGTCGGGAGCCCGGGGCGTCTCGACGTCACCCGCCGTCGGAGACGGGGTCGGCGTCGTCACGTCGACCACGATGGCGACCCGCGTCGCGTCGGACGGCGTCGTCGTGTCAGCGCCGCGCGGACCGGGGGCCACGACCTTGGGTGTCACGACATCCGGCGACTCGACGACGGGTGTGACGACGTCTGGGGCCAGCGTGACGACTTTCGGTGGTGGAGTCGGCGTCGGCGCCGGGGTCTTCTTTTCCGCGACGTCGCCACCGAAGATCTGGGGAAACCAGCGGGAGATCGTCGGACGAAAGAAGATGAAGCCGACGGCGACCGTGACGATCAACGTCCCGAGCAGGCCGAAGAGCACGTACTTCCACGCTCCACCGCCTCGAGAGACGCGATAGTCCTCGTCGAACTCATCGAAGGCGAAGGGTGCGTCGTTCATCACCAGCGTCGGCTTCTGATCCTCGAACGAGCCATAGGGCGGCGTGTGGCTCGGCTGATTGCGCCCGCCGATCTGCGGCGAGCGCTCGGGAACGTGCCCACCCGGAACCCGCGGGATCATCTTGGTCTCGCCGCCACTCGGGGCCGCCTCTGGCGGCGTTGGCGGAGCGCTGCGCGGCGCGATCGTGTTCGTCGACAGACCGCGCTCGAGCGGCGAAAGCGGCGGATAGGTCGGCGATCCGGACCCCGAGCTGCGAGGATTCGACGGGAGGTTGCGCACGACCTGGAAGAAGCTGGTCAGCTCGACCATGTCGCCCAGACGTTTCCACGTCTTGCCGCCCTTCGAGATCTGATCGTGCTCCGAGACGCGCCCTTCGACGATCCAGCGCTGCAGGGTCGTCAGCTCCTTGAAATAATCGACCCGACCATCGGCCCGGCGCAGGACCCACTTGCCCTGCTGGATTTGGCCTGGGTCGAGGGCGGTCATCTGCTGCGTGTTCGACTCGGGGATCACGGTCACCTGCTGAGCGATGCGGAACTTGAAGCCACACACCGTGCAGCGGATCGAGAACCCCTCCTGGGGAATGTTGCTGACCGAATATTCGGTGCTGCATTTGGGACAGCGAACGTCCATCACGTTACCATCGGCGACGCGAGTCGCCTCTTCAGCTTGCCAACCGTATTACACCAAACAAAACTAAGAGGAACAGGATTCCCGCGCCCGCAAAGAGTCCGATCAGAAAGGACGGCACGTTGAACGTGAAGCCGCTCTCGGCGGGAAGAATGTGCGCCTTGGCGATCATCGCACTCTGCGTCGTCAATGTGCTGTTGCGCGTGGTCACAGGAACGGTAACCGGCGTTTCGGCGAGTTTCTGTGCGATCGAAACCGACTTGTCCGAAAACGACGTCAACGAACCCGGGCTGGTATGAATCTCGCCCTTTCCGAGAGACGCTCCGCCGGGGATCTCGAGCCGCGGCGCCGTCAGTCGCATCAGGTGCGAGTATTCGTCGTAGCGCTTCCAGGTCTCGCCGTCGCGACTGATCTGCATCAGCGTGATGTTGCCGCGTCCCCGCGCCCATTTGCGAAGGTCGTGGAGGCTCGAGAAGTCGTAGATCAGCCCGCTCGGGCTCTTCAGCTTCCAGATGTTCGCGTGGTCGATCGACGGTGTGCTGTCC
>JAGQJP010000691.1 GCA_020430585.1 Myxococcales bacterium
GATCGCTTCGGCGCGCTGCCCAGATCGGTCGACAACCTGGTCGACGTCGTGCGCGTCAAGCAGCTCGCCCGCGAGCTACGGGTGCGGGTCGTCGACCTCGGCAGCGATTCGGTGCGCCTGACCCTCTCCGAGGCGTCACTCGAGCGCGCCCCGATCCTCGATCTGATGAACGCCCACCCGCGGCTCTACCGTCTCACCCCGGAGATGGTCTTCGAGGTGAAACGAAGCCGGAACACGGCCCTCGACGGGCTCGGCGAGCTGAAAAAGACCTTGCGCGACCTTATCCAGCATGCTAACAAACAGTGATTTGAAGTACTTGATCGATTTTGGTACCGGCGGCGAAGCCGCAGAAAGAGGCACACAGAGATGAAACCGACTCTGACGATCATCGGAGCGATCGCGATCGCGCTCTTCGCTAGCGCGTGCGAGAAACCCCAGAAACCACAACAGGCGCCGCAGGTGCGCCGGCCCCTCGACGATCTGCGGCCCAAGGGCATCTCCCAGCTCACCCCGCAGCAGCAGAAAGAGGTCGTGGCGACGGTCGGCCCGGTGACGATCACCCTCGGTGACCTCGAGCAGCACTTGAACCGGCAACCGCGCTACATTCGCGCGCGTTTCCAGACCCTCGAGCAGAAGAAGAAGCTCCTCGACGACCTGGTGCGCTTCGAGGCGCTGGCCCTCGAGGCGAAGCAGAAGGGCTTCGACAAGCACCCCGACGTGTTGCAGGTGATGAAGCGGATGATGGTCTCGAAGTTGTTGTTGAGCGAGCTGCGCGACCGCGTGAAGCTCTCCGACATCACCGACGACGAGGTGCGCAAGCTCTACGACAAGAGCATCTCCGAGTTCAATCAAGAGGCGAAGATCCGCCTCTCCCACATCGTCCTCAAGACCAAGGACGAGGCCGAGAAGGTGCTCAAAGAGATCAAGAGCGAGGTCGGGACCTATCGCTACCGGACCCAGCAGATCTTTCGGATGAAGGCGAAGAAGTATAGCACCGACATGAAGACGAAGGCCCTCGGTGGCGATCTGCGCTACTTCACCGCCACGGGCCCCGTCTCTGGCAACAGCGCCAAGCTCTCCAAAGAGCTGATCAGCGAGGGCTTCAAGCTCGCGCGCGTCAACGACCTAGCGGGCCCCTTCAAGTCGGCCGACGGTTGGGAGATCTTGCTCTTGACCCACAAGCGTCCGAAGATCCACCGCGATTTCAACACCGTCAAGCGCTACCTCCAGAGCCGCCTCTTCCGCGAGCGACGCCTCGCCGAGCGCTCGAAGTTCATCGAAAACGTCAAGAAGAAGGCGAAGATCGAGATCTACGAGAAGAAGCTGAGCCTGCTCAAGGTGCCGGTGATGATGCCGGGGACCAACTTCCACGGCCTGCGTCGGAGTCCCCACGGACCGATGCGAATGCCCCATATCGGCGGCCACCGCCACCCGCACCTCGCCCCGCAGAACCCGGGAATGAAGCGGCTCGAGCCGAAGACGCCGTCGGGCGACAAGAAGAGCGGGACCAAGACCGAGAAGAAGCCCGAGTCCAAGACCCCGACGACGAAGAAGCCGACCGAGAAGAAACCGGCACCCAAGGAAACGAAATGATGAAGGCCCCCCGCGCGGCGGTGCTCGCCGCGGTTCTCTTCGGTCTCTGTGGGTCCGCGAGCGCACAGGTCAAGCTCGTCGACAAGGTCATCGCGATCGTAAACGACACCGTTCTGACCCAGTACGATGTCGACAAAGCGCTGGCGCCCTACATGCCGCGGCTGGCGAAGATCCCGAACCCGAAGGCCCGCGAAGAGATGCTGTTGCGGGCGCGGAAGAACTTCCTCGACAACCTGGTGAACCGCGAGCTCGTTCTGCAGCGGGCGCGCGAGCTGAACCTGACGGTCGAGGACTCCGAGGTCGTCCAGTTCCTGCAACAGATGAAGAAGCGCAACCGCTGGAGCGATTCGCAGCTGGCGCAGGCGATGAAGCAGTTCGGTTTCACGATCGACGAGTACAAGGACCACCTGCGCCGCGAGCTGTTGATGACACGGGTCCAGCAGCTCAAGGTCGTCTCACGGATCAAGATC
>JAGQJP010000692.1 GCA_020430585.1 Myxococcales bacterium
GAGGATCAGCGCCGCCTCGAGGTCCGCCTCGTCGAGGGCTGCGGCGATCAACGCGTCGCGGTCCTCCAAGAGGACGCAACCGTCACGCACCGCGCGGCGCTTGGCCTGCCCCGCCTCGGTCGTCGCCTCGCCCGTGTGGCGTCGCAGCTGTAGCGACTGCCAGGTCGCCTGGGCCAGCGCCTCACCCTTCAAGATCGTGCGGTGCACCGCCGGAGGCGGCAACAGGTGCGGGAAGCCGCGCGCCGCCTCGCGCATCGCGTCGACGGCGTCGTGTTGCGCCGGATGATAGAGACAGAGCTGCAGCCCATCCCAGCCGAAGAGAGCGCCATCGATCGGGCGGTCGGCGAAGAGCTTGCCCTCGACGAGGCCCGAGATGAGCTCGGCGTTGTGGGGGTGTTCGATCAGCAGCTCGAGCACCGATTCTTCGCGATCGTCGAGCTCCTCTTCCTCGAGCGCCGCCCCGAGCTCGCTCTGCAGCTCGTCATCAGCGTCGTACGTCGCCGCGTCGAAGCCCAGACGCTCCGCCAGCTCGTCCAGTCCACAGCGCTGCGCTGCGCTGCGCATGGGGTCGCGCAAGACCATCAACGACGCCCTTTCGGCTCGCCGCCTGAACGGCCGGTCTGCTCGGCGACCCTTTGCTCCAAGAGCTCGCGCCACCGTTCGGCGTCGGCGTCCCCGAGGAAGGGGATCACGTTACGCCAGACGGCCACCGCCTGGGGATGCGCGTTCAGCACGCCGGCCAACGCCCCGTGCAAGAGATCGACACCGATCGCCGAGCCTTCGACGAGCAGATCGAGGTCATTCCAGCGCGCTTCGTGCAGGGGCGCCCGTTCGATCGCGGCCCAGAGCGGTGCCAACGCCTCGTCGCTCGGCAGGTCGTGTTGGGCGACCTCGAGCAACGCGGCCGCGCGGGAGACCCCCAATCGTCGGGGATCCGCATCGAGCAGCAGAGGGAACGCGTCGATCCCCGGGAGCGCGCCCCCTCCAGCGAGTGCGCACTCGACCGAGGCGAGAACGAAGAGCGGCGCTTCGACGGCGAGGTCTTCGGGGTCCTCGGAGAGCTCCGCCGCAAGGGGGCGCAACAGCCGCGTCGCCCGGTCGAGCTCACCGCGCAGCACGTGGAGACGGGCCATCAGCGCAGTCCACTCCGTACGCGGCGCCGACCGCCCGAAGCGAACGAGCAGCGATTCCGCCGCCGCCAGCCAGCCCTGGTCGAGCGCCAGCTCCGTCAGGCGCCGCCACGCTTCGCCGTCGTCGAGCTGCTGTGCGGCGCGGCGCAACAGATACGCCGCCACCGAGGGGAAACCGCCGAGCTGCAGCGCGGTCGCGCGATTGTAGACCGCCACGAGGCAGTCGATCCGCTCCAGCTCCTGCTCGCTCCAGCCTTCGAAGCGATCGAGCAGCCACGCCGCATCGAGGTCCGCCATCTCACCCGCAGCGGCGATCAACTCGTCGGCCTGGTCGCCGTCGAGCTCGCCCTGACGCATCACCTCGCGGCGGATCTGCGTCAAATGCTCGTCCCGCGGCGGAACGGACGACGGGTTTCGCAGCGCTTCCGACAACCGCTCGGCGAAGAGCTCGTCGGCACTCGTCAGAAAACGGTTCTCCTGGAGGAGCGGATCGCTCGCCGCCAGCGCGGCCGCCGGAGCCAACACCTCGACGAGGTGCCGCTCGTCGGGCGGAAAGAGCACCGACTCGAGGGCGTCGCGGGCAAACAGCGCGTCGGCCAAGGGGTCGTCGTGGAGCCAGCCGCTCTCGGAGAGCAGCCGCACGAGCTCCGATGCGGCGGGAAAGCGCGAAACGAGCTCGACGATCTCCTCTTCGCGCTCGAGGGGATGCTCGATCGCGAAGACCCGCTCGGCCCGCGCCGAAAGCCCCGTCCGCTCGAAGAGACCCGGCGCAGTGGCACCGCCGTCGACTCCGAGCTCCGCCGCGAGCTGCTCCACGAGTCTCGGCAGCGCGGGGAGCGACGGCGAACCGCTCGGTCTCGACCGTTCCGTCCCGTCGACCGTCACGGCTTCTCCTTCTTCTCGGTGGTCACGTTCTTTTTCGGCGCCTTGGAGAGCGACTTCATCAGCGCGTCGTAGCGCTTGTCGCCCCGCACGCGGCTGAGGGTCGGATCGTTCTGGGCCATCATGAAGAAGTGACCGACCTTGAGCGCCTTTTCGTGCTCGAACGTCGAGCGCAGCGCCTCGACCGCCTCTTTGACGCGGTTCTGCAGCGAGAGGGCGCAGGCGATGTTGTAGTACGTGGCTGCGCGCTTCATCCCATCCAGCGCGCGGGCGTGGCGCAAGGCGACGCGAAAATAACTCTCGGCGACGGGGACGAGGATCGGGCTGATGTCGATGAAGACCAGCGCCAACCCGAAGTTCAAGTCCCACTGCAAGAGCGGTCCGGCGGCGACCTTCTGCGCTCGGACCGTGCGCTGCAGGGCGATGAAGGCGCGCAACAAGCGAACGGGATTCTCCTGCTTCTGCATGCGCTTCTTCAACGCTTGCATCGCCTTCACGTCGGCGCGCAAGAGCTCGCTCTTGCTGTAGCGTGTCGGTTTGTAGTTCGGGATCGGGATCTCGATCTGCACGTCCTGCAGCTCGCCCGGCTCGACGTCGGTCGGCGTCGTCGCGTCCTGCGTGGACTCGTCAGCCCGAGCGCCCAGCGGCGCGAGAAGGAAGAGCGCCACGATCAGCGCAAAATAGAGGGTCGATCGTCTCATCGGTACCTGCCTCATCCGTTGGCCTGCAGCTCTTCGACTTCCACCGAGATCTCTTCCCAGCGTCCGTAGAGGGACTGCAGCTTCGCTTTCTGGTCTCGATACTGCTGCGACTTCTCCCGCGCGGCGTCGGCGTCGCGGTAGA
>JAGQJP010000693.1 GCA_020430585.1 Myxococcales bacterium
ATGAATTCCGATGGAAGCGGACAGCGGCGACTGACCTTCGCTGGAAGTTACAACACCGAGCCGGACTTCGGACCGAACGGGCTGATCGTCTTTTCGACGCAGATCGACGGCAAATACGATATCCTCACCGTCGACATGGCGGGCAACCTCCAGCGGATCACCCAGGATCAGGGCTCGAACCAGTCTCCGACGTGGTCCCCCGACGGTCGCTACATCGCCTTCGTCTCGAATCGCGGCGGCAAGCGGCGGATCTGGATCGCCACCGCCGACGGTCGGTTCCAGATGCCGATCACCGAGAAATCAGGTGGCTACCGCAGCCTCGCGTGGTCTCGCTGAGAACGCAGGACCTAGGAGTACCCCCACATGCCGCACTACCAACGCCTGTTGCCGGTTTTGACCGTCGCGTGTCTGCTGGCTCTCGCCCTCCCCAGTCGCGCCACCGAACCGACCCCCGAGCAGCTGGCGAACGTCCGCTCGGAGATCAAGCGGCTGGAGCGGATGATCCACGATCTCCGCCCGAAGGTCGACTCGAGCATGGAGCGCGTCCGCTTCGAGACGCTCAAGACCTATCCCTTCACCGCGCCGATCTTCGTCGCCGTGGGGCACAAGCCCCTCGCGGTGTTCCTCGCCAAGGCGCTGGAGAAGGCGCGCGGCCAGGGAACCCTCTCCGTCGGTGCGACGAGCTTTCGCTACAGCTGGCAGCTCGACGGCTTTCGCACGGCGACCGACGACGGCAAGCTGCAGTTCACCGCGAACTATACCGTCAACCTGATCGGTTTCAAGCGCTGTCGTGGCCAGTTCGACGACAAGCTGCGCTGGGAGAGCGGGGCGGTGCTGCCGACGTCGCTGCGCGCGAGTTGCCAAACCTCGAAGGGGCTGATCGGGGTCTACATCGATCCCGAGGCGCTCAAAGTCCAGATCCCCTTCAGCGTCCCCGACGAGTTTCGCCTGGCGGACGGACAGAGCCTGCGCATCAGCGGCTCGCTCTATCTTCAAGCGCTCGCCGTCGGCCTGGTGATGCGCGGCTCCAACATTCGGATACGCAAATGAGAGAACGACGACGAACGCCACCGAACAGCGCCGCCCTGGCGGGCGTGATCTCACTGCTACTTTTCGCCTCGACCCTCGGCGCCTGCAGCGGCGCCAAGACCAAGACGAGCCAGAACGGGCGCCTCGGACTGCGAGAGCGGGAGCTCCTCGATCTGCGCGCGAAGAGCGAGCGGCTGCGCGTCTTGGCCCAGCGCTACGACAACCTCTGGAAGCGGGTGAACAATCGAAAGGCGTCGCTCTTCGACGAACGGGACTCGCTGATCGCCGTCGGACGCCGCGTCCTCGAAACCTCGGCACGGGCGATCGAAGGTCGCTCGGTGACGAGACGCGGGCTGACGATCATGCTCGCCTCGCTCCGCTTCCGCTATGAGCCGACGGCGGTTCGTTTCGACGCCCGAATCCAGCTACGACAGGGGATCGGGCCCTCAGCACCCGCGGGATTCGGCCATGTTCGCGGCTATCTGGCGTTCGCCGTCGAAGGCGAGCAGCTGGTTGCGGTGCTTCGTTCGCTCGATTTTGCCCCCGACGGTGTGTCGAAAGCCTTCTTCGACTCGATGGCGTGGCAGATCAGTCTACGCAACGTCGAGACGTGGCTCCCTCGCCTGCCCCTCGCCGTCCGCGTGGCGAGCACGATCACCACGGGCGACCGCAAGCAGAGCTTCCGCGTCGAGCTCCTCGACGAGCAGATCCTGGTGATGGACAAGAAGGTCCTGATTCCCTTCCGTTTGCTGCTTCCGTAGCGGCGCTACCGCGCCCGGTGGGACCCAGACGAGCGCACGCCGAGCCGGGCGATCACCCGCATGCAGTGAATTGACCTCCTCGCTGCGATCGGCTAAGCTTGAGCTATTCCTACCCAAAAGGGGGATCGAACGATGGCTCGGCACAAACACGCGGTGGTCTACCTCGTCCTCGTCTGCTTCATGACGATGCTCTTCCAGATCGACGACGCCGAGGGGCGACGCAAGCGCCGACGGCGGAAGAAACCGAAGACCCCCATCGCGACGCATGGCGAGGTGACGATCCTCTCGGCGACCGTCGGCGCGAAAATCTTCATCAACGACAAGCTGATCGGGCTGGTTCCCTACAACAAGCCGATCAAGCTCAAGCCCGGTAGCTATACGGTGAAAGTCACCAAGCGCGGCTACACGGACTACCTCGACGTCTTCAAGATCGTCGCGGGCAAGACCACCGACCTCGAGATCGACCTGATCGGCTTCCAGGGGATTCTGAAGATCAGCTGCACCCCGCCCGACGCGGAGATCTACCTCGGCAAGAAGTATCTCGGCGCCCCGCCGATCGACAAGGACGTCACCGTCGGCACCCACGTGGTGATGGTAAAGAAGCAGGGCTTCTACGACTACGTCAAGGAGATCTCGGTTCAGGCGGGGAAAGAGATCAAGCTCCAGGTGTTGCTCAAGGCGATTCCGGGCTGGAAGCCGCCCGAGGTCGTGATCAAGCAGAAGACCAAAACCCCGTTCTACAAGACCTGGTGGTTCTGGACGATCATCGGCGTCGCCGTAGCCGGCGGCGCGACCGCGGGGATCGTCCTGGGCACGCGCGGCAGCACGACCTCGGCGCCCTCGCCGAACTTCTCGATCACCCCGCCCTGATTCAGAGCTCGACGGCGTCGCGACCAAAGTGCGTCCGCAGGCTGTGGAGCCAGGCGTCGTTCGGATCGACGAGCTCGCAGAGCTGGAACACCGCCTCGGACTCGGCATCGAACTGGAGATGCAGCCGGACCTGGCAATCGCCAGGGTGGGACTTGAGGATCTTCTTCAATTTGAGGAGCTCACGCGTCGTCGTACGGTTCGCGTCGAGTCGAATCGGGATCGTCGTGCGCCGTTGCCGCCGAAACTCGACGATGCTGTTGAAGGACTCGGCCCGCACTCGCACCTCTTGGCTACCCGGCTCACCTTCGAAGGTCAGCCGCCCCGTGACGAGCAGCGCGTCTTCAGTGGTCAACAGCGCGCCGAACTGTTCGTAGACGCGGGAAAAGACGATCACCTCGACCTGTCCCGTCTTGTCCTCGAGCTGGAGGAAGGCCATCGTGCCCTTGCCGCTCTTCAAACGCCGCTCGCGCAGCCCGACGACGGCGCCCGCGAGGACGACCTGGGTCTGGTTCGCCAACGTCTCGAGCGTGGCGATCTCGGCGGTGGTGTAGCGTTTGATCTCGTTGCCGTAGCGGTCGAGGGGGTGCGCGGTGATGTAGAAACCGATCGCCTCTTTTTCGTAGGCCAACAGCTCTTTGTCCGGCCACTCGGGGGTCATCTCGACCTCGCGCGGTCGCTCCTCGCGGCTCGCCGCGGGCGTTGGCGCGAGCAACCCGAAGAGGTTGATCTGCCCCGTGTCCCGATCGTGCTGCGCTTTCTGGCCGCGCTCGATTGCGCTCTCGATCGAGACAAAGAGCTGCGCCCGCGGCTCGTCGGTGAAGTCGAAGGCGCCACACTTGACGAGCTGCTCGAGAACTCGCTTGTTCACCTTGCGCAGATCGACGCGCTCGCAGAAGTCGAAGAGCGAGGCGTAGGGCCCGCTCGCACGCCCCTCGATCATCGACTCGATCGCCGAGGCGCCGACGTTCTTGACCGCGCCGAGACCGAAGCGGATCTTACCCTCCGAGACGGTGAAATCCTCCATCGACTCGTTGACGTCGGGCGGCAAGACCGAGATCGACATCTGCTTCGCTTCGGCGATGAACTTGACGACCTTGTCCGAGTTCTCCTTGTCACAGGTCAACAGCGCCGCCATGAACTCGACGGGGTAGTGCGCCTTGAGATACGCCGTCTGATAGGAGATCAGCGCGTAGGCCGCCGAGTGCGACTTGTTGAAACCGTAGCCCGCAAAATAGGCCATCAGATCGAAGATCTCACCCGCAATCTGGCCGTCGACCTCTTTCTTCAGCGCCCCGTCGACGAAGAACTCGCGCTGCTGCTGCATCACCTCGGGCTTCTTCTTCCCCATCGCGCGGCGCAACAGGTCGGCCTGCCCGAGGCTGAAGCCGGCCATGATCGAGGCGATCTTCATCACCTGTTCCTGGTAGACGATCACGCCATAGGTATCGCGCAACACGTCCTCGAGCCAAGGATGAGGATAAGCGACGGCGATCTCGCCGTGTTTCCGACGGATGAAGTCGTCGACCATCCCGCTCCCCAGCGGTCCCGGCCGGTAGAGGGCGACGGCGGCGATGATATCCTCGAAGACGTCGGGCTTGAGCTTCTTCATCAGCTCTTTGAAGCCCGAGCTCTCGAGCTGGAACACGCCCGTCGTATTTCCCGACGAGAGCAGCTTGAAGACGTCGGGGTCGTCGATCGGGATCGCGTTGATGTCGAAGGGCTCGGCGTCGGGGCGGCCTTGATTGATCAGCGCGACGGCCTGATCGATCACCGTCAACGTCTTGAGGCCGAGGAAGTCGAACTTCACCAGCCCCGCCTCTTCGACCTCGTTCTTGGCGAACTGTGTCACGATCTCGCCGTTCGCCCCGCGGAAGAGCGGGACGTACTCCCACAGCGGCTCTTCGGAGATCACGAGCCCCGCGGCGTGCATCCCGGGGTGACGATAGAGCCCCTCGAGTGCCATCGCCGTGTCGACGAGTTGCTTGACCCGCGGGTCCTCACGCATCGCGGCGGGGAGCTTCGGCTCTTGCTCGAGGGCCTGCTCGAGCGTGATGTTCAACACGTCGGGCACGAGCTTGGCGATGCGATCGATCTCGCCGTAGCTGAAGCCCATCGTCCGACCGACGTCGCGTAGACAGCCACGCGCCTTGAGAGAGCCGAAGGTGGCGATCTGCCCGACGTTGTTCTTGCCATACTTGTTCGTGACGTAGTCGATCACCTGCTGCCGCTTGTTCATGCAGAAGTCGATGTCGAAGTCGGGCATGCTGACGCGTTCAGGGTTCAAGAAGCGCTCGAACAGCAGATCGTAGGGCATCGGGTTGATGTCGGTGATCCGCAGGCTGTAGGCGACGAGGGAGCCCGCCCCCGAGCCGCGACCCGGCCCGACGGGGATGTCGTTCTGTTTGGCGTAGTTGATGAAATCCCAGACGATCAGGAAGTAGCCCGGGAAGCCCATCTGCTCGATGATGTCGAGCTCGACCTCGAGTCGCTCGCGGTACTCGCCCTCGTCGTGCGCCAACCCCTGACCGCGCATCTCGCCGAAGCGCGCCTCGAGCCCCTCGCGGGAGATTCGGCGCAGGAAGCTCTCGCGGGTGAAGCCTTCGGGTACCTTGTAGAGCGGAAGATAGGTGTTCGAGAGGTCGAGATCGACGTTGCAGCGCTCGGCGATCACCAGGGTGTTGGCGATCGCCTCGGGCTGGTCGGCGAAGGCCGCCTGCATCTGTTCGGGTGACTTGACGTAGAACGAATCGATGAAGCGCTCGAGGGCCTCGAGGTTGTTCAGCACCTTGCCCATCTGCACGCACATCAGCACGCCATGAGCGGGGGCGTCGCTCTGGGAGAGGTAGTGGCAGTCGTTGGCGGCGACCAGGGGGAGCTGAAATCGGTCGGCGAGCTCGACCATCGCCTGGTTGACCGAATGCTGCTCGCGGATCCGATTGTCGAGGAGCTCGACGTAGAGCGCGTCGCGGCCGAAAATCTCCGCCAGCTCTTGCAGCACGTGCTCGGCCCGCGCCTCGTCTCTTCGCAGCACGGCCTGTGGCACCTCGCCGCCCAGGTTGCCCGTGAACGCCAACAAGCCGCGAGACCGCTCGCGGAGCATCGCCTTGTCGACCCGCGGACGCTCGCCGTCGTGACCCTGGAGATAGCCCTGGCTGACCAGATAGATCAGGTTGGAGTACCCCTCGTTCGTCGCCGCCAAAACGGGCAGCAAGAAGCTCTTTCCCGCCCCCGCCTGGAGCGACTCGCAGACATTCAGCTCGCAGCCGAGGATCGGCTTGACCCCCGCCTTCTTGGCCGCCTTGAAGAACTCGACGGCGCCGAACATGTTACCGTGGTCGGTCATCGCCACCGCGGGCATCCCCTGCGCGGCGACGCGCTTCATCAGCGCGGGAATGCGGATCGTGCTGTCGAGCAGGCTGTAGTGCGTGTGGAGATGAAGATGGACAAAACCCATGGGGCGCTCGAATCGCTTCCTGTTTGGCGTTCGGGTCAGTGTATCACCCGCGACGAGCGGTGACCACCGCCAAAAGGACAAAAAGAAAGGGGCTCCGAAGAGCCCCTCCCAACCATGCGATCTCGATGTGTGGCGCGGTTGACGCGCTCAGCTGCCCGTCGGCTGCGAGACGTCGGTGCTATAGACGCGTACGGCGGCGTTGCGCCTCCTGATCCGCTTCTCGGTCAAGCGCACCGTCTGTCGGTCGACCTTGGCGAGCGCCTCGTCGAGTGCGACCAGCATGTTCCGGTGGTGACCTTTGCCCATGTACTCGGTCCCATCGACCAGGACGCGGCACTGCGCCGTCGCCTCGTTGCGCTTGGCGTTGTAAGCCAGGCTGAGCTTGACCCGCGGCAGGCGGGCGAGCTTGTGGACGTGTCGGTTGAGCTTCTTTTCGATCAGCTGTTGATCGTCTGACGAGAGCTCGATGTCGCGAAGCGTGAGGTCGAGAATCATGCTTCCTCCTCCCAAGAGTGGACAATGATGCCATCGAGTCGAAGAGACGCCCCAGGCTGCCTGCCGAGACAGGCAACCCTCAGTCAAATACACTTCAAAATCGAGAGGATGTAGATTCGCTTGGTCATGTTTGGGCTGGTGCCGAATGGAACGCCGTTGATTCAGCGCACTTTCAACTCTTGTATCCGATTATACGACCTCTAGAATAGCGGGACAAGGCGAATTTTTGCCCTCGGCTAAGTCGTAGTTCACACTGGACGAATCGCTCCTTCACAGACCACCGCGCCAAAGGACGTTGTCGCGTGCCCATTCGGGGTCGGTGAAGGGGAAGTTGACGTTGTAGTGCAGACCGCGGCTCTCTTGCCGCCGCATCGCGCCGAGGATGATCAGCTTGGCGATCGAGGCGAGATTCCGCAGCTCGATCAGGTCCGATGTGAGGGTGAAATTCCAGTAGTACTCGTGGATCTCGCCGCGCAGGAGCTCGATTCGCCGCAACGCGCGCTCGAGGCGCCGATTCGAGCGCACGATGCCGACGTAGTTC
>JAGQJP010000694.1 GCA_020430585.1 Myxococcales bacterium
GCTGCCGATCTCAAGCGCGACGAGAGGGCGCTCACGTCACCCCGATCGCCCCCCAACACGCGCGGCGGGGTCCGCTCCTGGGTGTGGGGTTTTTGCTCGTGAGCAGCGGGGGTGATGGGGCGTGGGAGGCAAGCGCGACGAGAGGGCGCTCGTCGCTGAGATCGTGCCTCCGCTGCGCCCCGAGCGTCCCCCCAACCCCCGCTGAGACCTGCAGCGCGCCCGCCTTGCGCGCCCGTTCATCCCCGACACGAGCGCCCTCTCTTCGCGCTTGCCGCCAGCCCAGATCCCAATCTCCGTCCCCCCAATAGCAAGCGCGATGAGCAAGCCGTGCCGGGGATGAACGGTCGCGCAAGGCGGACACTCCGCATCGAAGCGTGCCGAGGATGAGCGGTCGCGCAAGGCGGACACTCCGCATCGAAGCGTGCCGAGGATGAGCGGTCGCGCAAGGCAGACACTCCGCATCGAAGCGTGCCGGTCAGGGCTTGATTTCGTAGTCGTCCGTCGAGCGCGGGAGGAGCTGGTAGTTCGTATACTGGTCGAGCACGCCCTGGATGAAGTTGAAGGTCATCCCGACCGTCGGCGTGAAGGGGTACGAGAAGGCGAAATCGGAGACGGCCAGGACGCTCTCGAGCGTGAATTTCTTGCCGCTCACCGCGCTGATGCTCACCCCCTCGAAGCGTAACAACACGCTCTCCAGCACCTCGAGCACGACGGTCTCGCTGCCGACGGCGAAGGTGCTTCCTGCGATCGTGACCTTCAGCGGCGTCACGGTGTGCGAGGTGTCCGAGGGATTGGGGTTGGTCACGAACGGATTGGCGAGCTCCGCAAGACCGTTGTAGCTGGAGAGCGTGCCCTGGACGTCGATCAGGTTCCCCTGCTGGACGTTGCCGTTGCTCCCGTCGGTGAAGACGTAGAGTCCGCCGTAGCGCCACTCCGTCGGGTCCTGCACGTAGTAGCCGTTCTCGTTGAAGCCCGTGACAATCACGCCCTTGATCAAGACGGTCTTCCCGCTGCCGGGGTACTTTGGATCCTGTGGATTGCGCACCTGCGGGATCGTGTAGACCGTCGCCGGGCACGGCAGGCCGCCGAGATTGGAGAACTGCGGGCACTCGTCACAGGCATCACCGATTCCGTCACCGTCGGCGTCGTCCTGCCCGGGGTTCTTGATGAACTTGCAGTTGTCCTGGTCGTCGGGCACGCCGTCGCCATCGGTGTCGCCGCTGGTCGACGTGCTGCAGATCGTGGTGTCGGCGTCACCGGGGCAGGGGTCGCAGTCGTCGCCGAGGCTGTCGCCATCCTTGTTGCTCTGGGACGGGTTGAAGATCGTCGGACAGTTGTCCTTGTCATCGGGCACGCCGTCGCCGTCGGAGTCGGTCGGCGTGATGTCGCCCGTGAAGTTCGTGCCGTGGGGTTTGCACGAGTAGGTCTGCTCGGCGGGACGACAATCGAAGATGCCGTAGAGCTCTCCGCCGGCACTCTTGAGGTCGGCGCCCATCGAGGCCATCAACTCGGCGACGGTCTCGTTCTGCCCCGTGCCGAGCTTGCCCGATGGCGCGCTGTTGGTGGTTTTGAGGCAGATCGTCTTCGAAGCGCCGCAGACATCCCAGGGCTCGCAGAACTCGCCCTTGATCGGGTCCATCAGCGAGGCGTCGCCATACACCGGGACGCCGTTGATGAAGACCAGCTTGACGAGTTTGGCGCGGGCGCCGATCAGCGCGCGGTAGGGCTGGTAGCGATCGCCCTCGACGACGGTGATGTCAGCGCGGAAGCCCGGCTTGAGGTAGCCGATTTGGTCCTCGACGAAGAGCGCCTTGGCGGCGTTCGAGGTCGTCATCTCGACCAGCTCTTTGTCGCTGAAGAAGCCGCCGTAGTGCTGTGCGTTCAGCGTGTCGGCGCACTTGAGCTCGGTGAACATGTTGATCGTTCCCGAGAGCGTCCAGTCGGGGGCCAGGGCGATCGTCAATCCCATGTTCTTCGCCATCGTGACCCGTGTCGTCTGGCCGTAGAGGTCGATGTTGCTCTGGGGCGACCAGATCAACTTCGTGTTGTTCGCCTGCATCGCGAGAAAGACGTCGAAGTTCGCCGCCGTCCCATGAACGATCGAGGTTCGCGGCGTCATCAGGGTGAAGAGCTTGCCGGCGTCGCTGCCGCTGGTTGCGGTCCAGCCGTGTTGGATCATCCACATCAGCTCGTCGAGGGAGCTCTGGTCGATCCCTTCGCCGACGTGGGTCACGTATCCCTGCTTGTTCGGAATCAGCCCGTTGACGACGTTGATATCCTGCACGAGCTTGTCGAAATCGGCCAGATTCCCCGTCTTGCCGTAGTCGGTGATCGGGTTCGTCGCGTCGGCTTTGTAGATCTTCGTGTCGAGCCCGCTGATGTTCGGCACCTGACCGTAGTCTTCGACGTTGCGGACCAATCCGGCGATGCAAGCCTTGGAGAGCGAGCCCTGAACCGACGTCGTCCCGGACATCACCAGCCGCACCTCGGCCAGCTTCTGAATCCGGCACTGGTAGTCGACGTTGGTGTTGACCGCGTTGAGCTTCGAGCCGACGAGGGCGACGTAGTTCTTGTAGCCCGAGTTTCCACGCCACTGATAGCGGTTCTGGAAGAGCTGGCCCGTGTGTTGCCAGGGTCCGATCGCGTTGTAGTGTAGGTGCTGGTGTGAGTCGATCAGGCCGGGGTAGATCAGGCCGTCGGTGCAGATCACCGTCGCGTTCGCCGCTTCGGATTGCCCCGAGCAGCTTTCGCCGGCGCAGATGATCCGGCCCGTGCTCTTCGAGAAGAGCACCTCGCCGTTGGTGAAGACGATATCCGGCGTCACCACTGTGCCCTTGAGCAGGAAGATGTTCGGATCGCCCGACTGCGGCGAGCAGGGGATGATCGCGACGTCGGTATTCGGGACGTCGGGCTCCACGTTGGTGTCCGGCAGCGCCGTGTCGGCGACCACGTCGGGCAACTCGCCGTCCGACAGAGCCAGGTCCGGCTGCTCGAGATCCTGCAGCACGGTGTCGGGGACGGTGAGGTCGACCCCGCTGTCGCTGGAGAGATCGACGGTGACCTGGGTGTCGGTCTCCCCCGCGGTGTCCTCGACGTGTTTCGAGCTCGACGAGCGGCAGCCGCCGAGGAGCGCGAGCGCCACCGAGACGACGACGAGGAGCAGCCAATTGCGGAGGGAGCTTCTTTTTGGTATCCGATCGAGCATCATGACGTCGCACCTTTCATCTTTGCGCGGACCGTTTCCCGGCATGTCCCCGCCATTTCTGAGATGAGACAATAGTCATCGCCGCGGCGACAAGTCAAATGACAAAACGATGAGGATCACGCAAATGCGCGCGGGACGGACGGTTCGATGAGTCGGAGTGGCGTAAGAGCTGCGGCCGGCGGCGGTTTCAGAGAGGTATTCGATCTGACGTTGCCCGTCTACGTGACCACCCTCTCGCAGTCGATGATGGGCGTCGTCGACGCGCTCTTTATGGGCCGCGTCGGGACGGCGGAGCAGGGCGCCGTCGGCTTCGCCGCGCTACTCGCCTGGACGCTGATGTCGCTGTTTGCCGGCACCTCGAACGGGATCAACACCTTCGTGGCGCAGGACTTCGGCGCCGGTCGGCGGGATCGATGCGGAGCCTACATCGCACAGGGCTTCGTCGTCGCGTTCGTTGGTGCGCTGGCGTTGATCGCCGTCACGCGCCTCTCCACGCCGCTCCTTCGTGCGATGGGGCCCGCCCCGGGCGTGATCGCGCCGGCGCAGAGCTATCTCGAGGTCCGGCTCTACGGCGCGCTGATTCCGCTGTTGAACTTTCCCCTGATCGCCTTCATGCGCGGAATCGGCAACACCCGCGCACCGATGCTGATCACCCTCGTCGCCAACCTCGCCAACGTACCGCTCAACTACGCGCTGATCTTCGGCAAGCTCGGCTTCCCTCCCCTCGCCGAGCGCGGCGCCGCCCTGGCGACGGTGCTCGCCTCGGCGATCGAGCTCGTGCTGTACAGCCTCCTCGTCTTTCATCGCACCTTCGATGGGGAGTACGGCACGCGCGCCCTCCGTCGCGTCACCTGGCGCGGCGTCTGGCGCCTGGTCTCCGTCGGCTTCCCGATCGGCCTGGCCTGGTCCCTCGAGATGGCCGCCTGGTCCGCATTCAGCGGCCTCGTCGCCAGCTTTGGCGCGGCACAGCTCGCCGCCCACAACATCGTGATCCAGGTGCTGCACTTCTCGTTCATGCCGGGGATGGCCTTCTCGGTCTCGGCGACGACGCTGGTGGGTCAATATCTCGGCGCCGAAGATCTTCCTGCGGCCGTGCGCAGCGCCCGCAACTGCCTGCTCGCCGGCCTGGGATACATGGCGCTGATGGCGGTCGTCTTCCTGCTGCTGCGCTATCCGCTGACCCGACTCTTCAATCCCCACGACGACGTCGTTCGGATCGGTGGCGTACTCTTCTTGATGGCCTCAATATTTCAGATCTTCGATGCCCTGGCGATCATCTCTGCGGGAATCGTGCGCGGCGCTGGGGACACGCGCTGGCCGATGGTGGCGCAGCTCGTGCTCTCCTTCGGCGTCTTCCTTCCGCTAGCGTACTACTTCGCCGTGGTTCGTGGCGGCGGCGTGTACGGGGCCTGGCTGGGCGGGACGCTCTACATCGTACTGCACGGGGTCGTGATGTCCGGGCGCGTCCTCGGTGGGCGTTGGAAGACGATGCGCGTCGTGGGCGGTGGAGCGGGCTCGTAGCGGATTTTGCGGCCGCTCGAGGGGGAGTGGGTGCCCAGCGGGTGTCTGCCACGAATCGAGCTGCGCGATGACGCGCCCCTCGTCGGGCGCCGTGACGACGATGTAGTTGCGAAAGCCCGGCAGCAGCTCTTCGCCGCCCCGCGCCCACATCGGGGCCCAGGTTCCACTGTTGACGAACGAGAGATTGCGAGCCAGCGGCACGAGCTGGGGCGTGTGCGTGTGTCCGAAGGCGACTACCTGGACGGGAAGCCATTTGGCGAGCTCGTGGGCGTAGCGTGGGAGCGCCTTCGCCTCGCCGCTCACGGTCGAGCCCGACGCGATCGACTCGTAGAGCACGAACATCAGCGGAAACGCGGTCAGAGGTACCATCAACTTGATCCAGAGCGGGATCGAGAGCAAGGCGAGGGCGATCGTGCCGACCACCATCAGCCCGGCGACGAGCATCCGATCGAGCCAGAACTCCCGCAGGATGCGAAAGACGAAATCGGTGATCGGCGGCCGCTGCAATCGCTCGATCGAGCGCACCTGATCGAGCGTCAGGCCGTACGTGCGAGCCTTTTCCGCCAGCAGATCGTCGTAGTTCGCCGGGCGGCGGTATTTCTCTTTCGTGCGCAGAAGGTGCAAGAGCACGTAGAGACTGCCGAAAAACCAGTTGAAGAGCAGGCTTCGCCGGCTGAAGGCGTAGAACTTGAGCCAGTGCATCATGTAGCTCACGAAGTTCATCAGGAAGTCGCCAGCGTGGGGGTTGAAGTAGCCCATCTGGCTCATCAGCTGGCGATTGGCGAGGTTGCCCATCGGGATCGCCAACCGCTCCTCCCCGTCGATCGTGACGATCGGGCGCAGCACGAAGCGAAACGAGCTGTAGTAGTCGTATTGCTGCCCGTGCTCGACGTAGATCTCGCCGGGAACATAGTAGAACCACGACTCGAAGATGATCTTGGCGGCGTCGATCTCGACCTCGAGCTCGTCGGCGCGGCTCCGCATGAAACCCACGAAGCGTTGCTGAACGCCAGAGAAGAAGACGTCCATGTCGTGGTTCCCCATCACGTAGACCAGACGATGACCGCGGCCGACAAAGCGCGTGAGCGTGTCGACGAAGACCGGATGGGCATCGAGAATCTGCTCGAGGCGGTAGATCGACTTCTCCTCGGTAGCGAAGAGACCGTTCTTGCGTTCCCGCCGCGTCACGGAAAAGGGCGCCGGGTCAGGGACGGAGGTGATCAGGTCGAAGTCCAAGATGTCACCGTTGAGGATCAGCGTCAACTCGTAGCCGTCGCCGTCTTGCACGAAATCATCAACGATCTCCGAGAATTGAGGATCGAAAACGTACCTCGAGCTCTTGTACCGTTTCCAGCCGTCGGCGTGATCTTCGATATCACAGAGGTGCAGATCGGAAAAAATCAGATACCGCCGGCCGCTCATCGGTTTCTCCTTTACCAACAGTCTACTCGTCGCGCTGACGCGGTTCAAAT
>JAGQJP010000695.1 GCA_020430585.1 Myxococcales bacterium
CGCCCGCCAGAGGCCGTAGGCCAGCTTCAGATCGCCGACCCGCACCCGAGCGTAGAGGCCGTAGCTCTGCTGGTAGCGGTCGAGCAGATCCACACCTTGTTTTCCCTCGAAGAGATTGACGATCCCGATCCGCGCCTGGCGCAGCACCTCGGCCTCGCCGCCGAACACGACGAAGTCGGTGCGTAGCGCATCGATGCGCCACGTCGGATCCATGAACGCGAAGCGCACTTGATAGAGGCTCTCGGAGAGGCGAATGATCTCGCTGCGCACCATCAGCGTCGCCCGAGCGAGACGCGCCGCCCAGACCGAGCACTGCCCCGTCGTCTTCCGGCACTGGCGAAACTGTCCGCGAAAGCGGCGCTGTTGCGCGCGGAGCTGCGCCTCGACAACGACGCGAAACCGCGTCTGCCGCGCTTGCTGTACGATCGAGCGCGTCAGCGCATCGACGGTCGACCGGCCGACGACACCGAAGACCTGGGGCTCGGCGACGAACAGGCGGCCCGAGCGCTTGGGAGCCGCGAACGCGGACCCCATCGTGAGCACGAGCAACGCGGTTGACAAGGTGATCAGCAGCGATTTGTGTGGCACGAGGCACCTCCTCTTCTCGAGGCGATACGAAGCAAGAGGCATACCAAGAACAACACCGTCGAGCCTCGAAACATTCCGAAATAAATTCCGACAGTTCAACCGACACGTCGAATCTGGGTCCGCCGCCTCTCCCTCCAATCGTGGTGGAGTGCGGTGTATCGAGGTGAAACCGTGTCGACACGTGTGTCACCCGCTGGGCCCCTCGAAGGGCGCGATCGCGAGAGGGGGGGTCTGGCAGAGCACCAGGTTTTCGGCGACGTGGCGGGGGTCCTTCATCCCGACGAGGGCCGAGGTGATCCCGGGCATCGAGCGCACGAACTGGAGCGCTCGCGTCGCCGGGGTGCGCAGATCGGGCATCAGCGGCGTCCACTCAGCGGGAACGTGGCTCAAGATCTCGCCGCGCAGCAGCGGCATGTGGCTGAAGACGAGCATGTCGTTCCAAAAGGCGGCCTCGATCGCCGTACAGGGGCGCTCCTCGAAGGTCTGGTTGACGCGGACGAGCGCTTCGTTCATCACGGAGTTGACGGGCAGCTGTAGCACCCGCAGGTGGTGATCGGCGCCGCCGACCGAGGTGGCGATCCGCAGGATCTCGTCGAGATCGAGGTAGAGACGATCCGAGCGCTCGACGCGCAGGCCCGCGGAGGTCGCCAGCCCGTAGTAGCGGATCTGGCCCCGACGGACCGCGCGCTCGCAGACGTAGAACGTCTTCGCCAGACGCAACATGAACTCGGCGCGCGGGTTGTCGCGCAACTGCTCCTCGGGGTTGTGGATGAAGTAGACGTCGAGGGTCTCGAGCCCGAGGTTGTCGAGCGAGCGCGCCAGCTGATCGGTGAGGAAGCTCGGGTCGAGGCAGTGCATTCGCTCCGAGAGCTGTGTGCTCGGCACCAGTCCCGAGGTGAGGTAGGTCTCGCGTAGATAGGCGCTGGGGTTGGGAGGCAGGTCGCCGTCGAAGGGTAGATAGCCGCCCTTCGACATGACCCAGACCTCGTCGCGGGCGACGCCCCCATCGGCGAACATCCCGGTGAGGGTCCGGCCGATCAGGCGTTCGCTGCGCATGTGGCGATAGGAGATCGCCGTATCGACTACGTTCACGCCCGCCTCGAGAGCGGCTCGCAGAGCCCTCGAGTAGGCCGCGTCGACGTCATCCGTGGCGGCACCCTGTGAGGTGCCGATCCCGAGCGACGAGATCCGAAACCCTTCGCCGCTGCCGATCCGTGGCCAACGCCGCAGGTGACCCGCGGCGATCCGCCCCGCCAGACGCCCTTCGTAGCGCGCCGTGCCCTCTTCGGTTGCCATCGTCGCCATCGCCATCACCCCTTGCGTCACGCTGTCAAACACGTAGACTACGGGAACGGGCGCGATTCTGACAAGCGCGAAGCGAAGCGCTGACGCCCGTGTGCCGAAGCGGAACCGCGTCGCGCAGACCGCGCGCGCCGAATACGAAAACTCGCTCCGAGGAGGGTGACGTGAATATTTTGGTCTTGAATTGCGGCTCATCGAGCGTGAAGTTTCAGCTCTTCGACTCCGACAGCTCCGAGGTCCGGGCGAGCGGAAAGGTCGAGCGCGTTGGCGCCCACAAGAGCCACGCCGACG
>JAGQJP010000696.1 GCA_020430585.1 Myxococcales bacterium
CTTCATCTGCAAGCCGAAGGACGTGGTGAGCTGCACGACCGACGCCGACTGCAACGATTCGTTCTGCGGCTGGGCCGAGAACAACGTCGATCGCATCTGCAAGCCGTGGGCCCAAGAGGGCGATCACTGTGAGGGCTTCGTGCTCCCATCCTATCGTTCGCGCTGCGCCCCGGGCCTGACCTGCAAGCTGAGCGAGCCGACGGGCGACGCAGGTGGCATCTGCGTCAAGTAACGAGAGCCGCGAGCCCAGACTCCCGCTTCATTGCGCGTGACGCGCAAGCAATCCCAAGCTACGCCCCATCTTCACCACCTCCCGGGTGACCGTCCCGCGCTCACGGCGCAACCGCAGAAGGATCGTGGCCTCGACGCGGTCGAGCCGCGCCACGATCCGAGCGATCTGCATCAACATGCCATCCCGCCAACGCTGGACGCCCGACGACGCTCTCGAGGCGGCCCGCGGGCTTGCTTTGGGCCTCGGCCCCCATCGCGGATAGGCGCGCTGCACGTCGGTGGCGAGCGCTGTCAGCCCCGCACGCACACGCTGACTGTGAACGAAGAGCCGGCGCGCGTCGACGCCAGCGAGGTTCGCGCGTTGCAGCGCTCCCAGATCGCGACGGAGGCGATCGATTTGCCCTGCGATCGCCGACACCGTCGGCGCACCGCGCTTTGGAGGGACCGCGGGAGACGCGGCAGGCGAGGCCGCGAGAAGCCATAGCAGCAGGGCGAGCGTGGTCGGTCGACGTGGGCACATGATCTCCTCACCTCGAGACATTCGGGGTTGCCGAGCCGACGCAGCTCGCGTCGGAGGGGTTCGTCTCGATCGCTTTGACGTCCAAGAGCAGCGGATATGCGGGGAAACCCTGTAAAAAGTTCGTCAGCCAGGCGTCAGGGTTTGTAAACCGCGGGCGTTCGGACTAGAATGGGCGCCATGGCACGCCGAACATTCGATGATCCTCGTGGCGACCGGACGCCCGCAGACGCGCCGAACCAACTCGTCCGGCTGCGAAGGGCGAGTCTGCTCGGCTCGAGTTTCGAGACGCTGTGGTGTCGTCTCCACCTCGTCGTCAACTGGTATCTGGCCGCTCTGGTCGGATTCGGCGGGGGATTCCTCGGCAGATCCGCGCTGGCTCAGCGTCTGGACAGCCCCAGCGCGCTTTCGCGGGCCAAACGCCTCTGCGAACGTTCCGAGATCCAGAGCTGCTATCGCGTGGGGCTGCGCTATGCGCGCCCAACCAAAGGTCCCCGAGATCTACGCGAGGCGTCGATCTGGTTCGAGAAGGCCTGTCGACTGGGGCACGGCCGGTCGTGCAGCAACCTGGCGTACCAGTACCGCTTCGGCAAGGGCCTCAAAGCCGACCTCAAACGTTCGCTGCGCTACCTCGAGCGCGCCTGCGAGCTGAGCTTCGGCGCTGGCTGTTTTCACCTGGCCAACCTCTACTTCGAGGGCAAGGGGGTCAAGCGAAGCTATCGACGCGCCGACGATCTTCTGCAGAAGGCTTGCCGATTGCACTTCTTCCTCTCGTGCACGAACCTGGGCTACCTCTACGAGACGGGCCACGGGGTGACGCCATCGGCGCAGAAGGCGGCCGAATACTACCGAATCGCCTGCGAAGGCGGCGAAGCGCTCGCCTGCTATAACCTCGGCGTGTTCTACGAGCAGGGACGCGGTGTCGCCAAAGACCCGAAGCAGGGTGCGCACTGGCATCGCAAAGCTTGTCTCAAAGGGAACGAGAAGGGCTGCTACAACCTCGCCGTGCTCTACCAACACGGCGTCGGCGTCAAGAAGAGCGATGTGTCCGCCACCCAGTTCTTCGCCCGCGCTTGCGTGCGCAACCACGCCATCGCCTGCACGCAGCTGGCGCTGGCGCTCCTCGAGGGGCGGGGAATCCGCAAGAGCGCCAAGAAAGCCGCCGAGATGCTCGAGAAGGCGTGCCGATTGGGGCATCGACCGAGTTGTCCGAGCCGCGCCAGCACGAAGCCTCCACCTCGACCGACCAAGTGAGCGACAGCCGAGGCCATCGAGACGACGCGGCGGTCAGAGCGCGCTGACGCGATCGCCGACCGCCAGGATCGCGCCGACGCTGCTCGGTTCGGGGATCAAGTTGATTCCGAAGAGGGGCTGGCCCGCGGGGGCGTGGATCCGAGTCAAGGTCCGTAGCGGCTCGGACTCTCGCGCGGCGGTGATCGGATCGACGTTGATCACGCTGCAGCGCTCGCAAGGCTTGGGCGCCCGCAGCTCGGCGTCACCGATGGTGAGCCGCGACCAACTCTCCTCGCTCCAGGCGTGTGCGCCAGCGATCACGACGTTTGGTCGAAAGCGCTCGATCGCTACCTTTGCCGCGAGTTGGGCATTCAACGCGGCGAGCGACCCCTCGTTGGCCATGAGGAGCGGATAGCCGTCGGCGAAGCTCACGATGTCGCCCGACGCCGCGCGCATGGGGTTGACGGGGCGTTCGATCTCGTCGCTCATGTACACCAAACGCAGTCGACGCGCGAGGGCACGCGAGAAGTAGGCGCTGCCGTTCGCCTCGACCCGCGCGTCGACGGCGCCACCCCAGATCTCGCAGACCAAGCGTTCACCGCCCCGCGGTGCACGGGGAATCTCGAGCGTACCGTGTGCCGGATGACGAATCACGAGTGTGTCGGCGACGAGCTCGGTTGCGAACAGCGCGAGCTCGGCAGATGCACGCTGGGTGACGAACCGCGCCTGTTCGTCGACGAGCATGAAGCGGCGGTCGCCCGAGAGGCCGCGGCGCTCGAGCTCGCAGCGCTCGAGCTCGATGCCGCGCAGCGCTTTGACGGGATACCGAAACAGACGGGTCACGCGAATCTCGCTCATCGAGATCTCCTCATCCCAGATCACGGACGGCGCTCGATTGTACCACATTGGCCCCGTCGGGCGCCGCCACGCCGACGATGATATTGCGCAATCGCTCGACACCAGCAATAATCGCGGCATGGCTATGATTCCCTCATCGATTGGCCCCTACAAGATTCTCGAAGCCCTCGGTGAAGGCGGAATGGGCGTCGTCTACCGCGCAGCCCACAGCGAGACCGGGATGATCACCGCGCTCAAGACGGTGCGCGTCGCGCAGTCGGGGCGAATCGCCGGAATCCGCCGGGAGATACGCGCCCTCGCCTCTCTGCGCCACCCGGGAATCGTGCGGATCTTCGATCACGGGGTCCACGAGGGGTTTCCCTGGTACGCGATGGAGTTCATCCAGGCGCGCTCACTGCGGGACGCGCTGTTCCAGCCCGAGCTGATGGGCATCGCCGAAGAGATGTCGCCGCCCCCCCCCGCCGAAGAGATGGGCCGGACGGCACCCTACGGACACACCGAAGAGCTGAAAGCGTCTCGCGCGAGCGAGCAGACGACGACCGAGCACAACGCAACGCCCCAGCGCCCGACCGTGCGACCGACGCGTTCGCTCGTCGACCATCGGGCTGATGTCAGTGAATCGATGGAGGAAACGGTCGAGGGCTCGTACGACGAGTGGCTGCCGCCTCAGCTCACGATGTCCGAGACCCTCGGGCTGCTGCATCAGCTCTGCTCCGCTCTCGCCTACCTCCACGGCGAGGGGCTCGTCCACCGCGATCTGAAGCCGGAGAACGTTCTCGTTCGGCCGAGCGGACACCTCGTGCTCGTCGACTTCGGCCTCGCCCACGACGCCCGGGGCGGGATCGGCCGCGAGACGATGTCGTCGGGAATGATACCTGGCGGAACCGCGTATTATATGGCCCCCGAGCAGATCGAAGGGCAATGGGTCGACGCCCGTTCGGACCTCTACGCCCTGGGATGCATCATCTATGAGGCGCTCTGTGGCGATCCGCCGTTTCGCGGCGGCTCCTCAGCGGAGGTGATGACCAAGCACATTCGCGAACTGCCCGCGCCACTGAGCGAGCGCGTCGCGAACCTTCCCGCGGAGATCGATCAGCTCGTCAGCGATCTGTTGGCCAA
>JAGQJP010000697.1 GCA_020430585.1 Myxococcales bacterium
ATGGCGGCGGATTGGCAGGGCGCTCTCGTTGGTGAGGCGTGGCCAGGTGCAAGGCAGGCGCCAAGCGCGCGACGCAGTCGTACGGTAGGGTACG
The DNA here is from genome assembly GCA_020430585.1 of Myxococcales bacterium. Lineage (GTDB taxonomy): Bacteria > Myxococcota_A > UBA9042 > JAGQJP01 > JAGQJP01 > JAGQJP01. The sequence goes on from JAGQJP010000697.1 coordinate 95, forward strand.
TCGAGGAGCGCGGGCGGCGGCTAACGCCGCAGATGGCCGCGGATCGCCAACGAGAGGTTAGCAGTCGGGGTCGGCGGAGACCGGGCACCAACTATCGCAGTGGCCGTCGGCGGCGCAGGGTTGCTTTCCGCCAGCGCAGTCCGCGTCGCAGGGACACGGAGTCGTCGTGCCCTTACTCTTGGGCTCGCAGATCCCGTCGTTGAAGTCGCAGTCGCAGCTACCGCAATCGGGATCCGTGTTGGCCGGGCACCAGCTGTCACAGTGGCCGTCGAGCTGACAGGGAGACTGGTCCGGCAGACAGTCTGGGTCGCAGGAGCACGCGGCGGTCGAGTCCTTTGCCTGGGGCTCGCAGATCCCCTGGTTGAAATTGCAGGTGCAGCCGCAATCGGGATCGCTCGCGCAGCGGCTGTCGCAGATATGGTCGAGCTCACAGATCGGGCAGTCGGGATCCTCGCCCGCAGGGCACAACGAGTTGCAGAAGTTGTCGGCCTCGCAGTTCAACGCGCAGTCGGGGTCGTTCGCACAGTCGGTATTGCAGTAGTTGTCCGCGCTACAGTCTGGCGGGGATAACGTCTCGGCGAGGTCGGGAGCGAGGGCGTCCGCGAGCGCCGACCCGTCGTCGACGTCGGGCGTCGCGAGGTCGAACGATCGGTCCTCGATCGGGCTCACGTCCTCGGATGACGACAGGTCGCCGATGGCGTCGCCGCTCTTGGGTAGCGGGGTGCTGCAACCCAGCGCGAGCACGAGCACGAATGATGTCGCCAGAAGCGCTTTGGTCGGCCTGTTCATCGCCTCGTCTCCGCGCTGGCGCCGTCCAGTTCGGCGATCCACGTTTCCAGTGCGTACGCCGTCAACGCGGCGCGGTCCGCGAGCGAGGGGTAGTGCGCCCACTCGGCGCTCGAATGCAGGTTTCCGCCGATAGGCCCGAGGCCGTCCAGGGTCGGCACGCCGACGGACGCCGTGAGGTTGCCGTCGCTGCCTCCCCCGGTCGGCTTCGCCTCGAGCTGGAAGCCGAGTGCGTGCGCCGCATTGCGCCAGCGCGCGACGAGGGCGAGCGTCGAGTCGAGCTCCCGCGGCCACGCAGGGCGCACGACGCCGCCTTCTATCGCGGCGCGAACGTCGCGGTGGGGCAGGGCGGCGGCGAGTGCGCGCATCCGCTCGATCGCCTCGTCGGCCACGCGATTGTCCGAGAAGCGCATGTCCACACGGGCCTCGGCATACGCGGGGATGACGTTCAGCTTCTCCCCTCCGCTGACGATGCCGACGTTGAGGCTCAGGTCTCGATCGTAGTCCGTGAGCGCTTCGAAGGCGAGGATCAGCCGCGCCAGCTCGACGATCGCGCTGCGACCCTCGGCGTGCGCCAGGCCTGCGTGCGCCGGCACGCCGTGGACGCGGACGGTGAACTTCGCCACACCTTTGCGTGCGCTGACGATCGTGCCATCGGGTCTCGCGCTCTCGAAGATCAAGCTCGCGTCATGGCCCAGCGCCTCGCGCTGGATCAGGGCGGAGGACGTGGGAGAGCTGATCTCTTCGTCGCTATTGAGTAGCAACGTTAGGCGACAGCGGTCGCCAAGACCGGATTCGACGAGGTACCGCGCGACATAGAGCGCGACGACGACCCCGCCTTTCATGTCCGCGACGCCCGGCCCGTGCATCGTGTCGCCCTCGCGCCGGTAGGACTGAAACTCGTGTCCCCGCTCGTAGACGGTGTCGAGGTGGCCGACGAGCATGAACGCGGGCCCCGCCGTTCCGCGCTGCAGGACCAGGTGATGACGACCATCCTCGGCGCGGTGTTGCGCACAGGCAAAGCCGAGAGACTCGAGCTCGGCCTGGCAGATCGCCAGATTCCGGTCGATCCCCTCGATGTGCGACGAACCACTGTTCAAATTGACGAGCGAGGCCAGAAGCCGCTCCATCTTCGGCAGCTGCTCGTGCATGTAGCGTACTGCCGTGAAGTCGAGCGGTGAGCGCATGGTGTCCTCGTCGTGCGGGTTGGCCAATCGACCCCAGTATAGCGAAAGGTCATCGCGATACCAAGGGGCAGTGGCGATGGTTTGGAAGACTCCGACACCCGTCGTGCGCTGGGGTTGCATCGAGCCCGTCGGAGTACTTGTCAAGCGCCGGGCGTCGGGGTACGATTCGAGCAAAACCGGGCGATGCGACGGGAGCCATCGGGGATTTGCTTTCTCGCGCGCGTTGCTCTATCCTGTTGCCATACAACTCGTTCGGGGAGGAGTCGATGATGGTCCGCATCTGTACAATCGGCGGGGTAGCTCTCTTGCTGCTCACGCTCGCTGCATGCTCGGAAAACGACAAGAATATCAAGATGACGCAAACGCTGACCTCGACCTTCTCGACGGTGCAGCCCAAGAGTCCGTTGACGGTGACCCATGAAGTGGATTTGGGGACCTTCAGCGACTTCAAATCCATTCAGTCGAAGGTCAAGTGCGTCAAGCTCAGCCTCGCCAACAGTTTTCTCAAGCTCGCCTCGATTCGGTTCAAGGACGCGATTACGACCGAAGCCGACCTGCCCGTGATCACCGTCACCGGGTTCGTCTCGGCATCGGCGACGTCGGACAAGTTTCAGGTCATCAAGTGGGTCTTTCAGGGCTCGATCGATGTGCAGAGCTTCCGCTTGATTCGCTTCAATCGGGTCGATGACGCCAGCGCCGATCCGAAGCAGATCGTCCATCAGACGATCATCGACAGCGACAGCAAGCCCGGCGTGGCAAAGCTGGAAGAGCTGCTCGAGAGCCAGAACCGCTTCTTCTTCCACGTCCAGCTCGAGAGCGATCGCGAGCTTCCCGACGTCAGCGTCGAGGTTACGTTCCACATGTATTCGACCACCGTCAAGAGCGAGTGCAGCGATCCGAAGATCTGATCCCGCCGGCGGCTCCGCGGCGTTTCCCCATCGTGAACGACAACTTTTGACAATCGGCGCCTGATCAGGCAGCGTCGGCGACGTTCGAGTCGGATTCGGCGCTCGGCTTGGCGGCGGACGCCGTCGGGCGGCCGAAGTACTCGTCGGGATTCTCGAAGGCGTCGTGGACGACCTTGACCATCTTCGCGAGCAACGCGCCGTCGCAGAATCGATGGTCGATCGTCGAGTTCAAACGAATCACGTTGCGCACCTGTACGGTGCCGTCGACGACGACCGCCCGGGGCTTGGCCTGGCCCAAGAGGATGACGACCGGCGTGCGGCTGTAGGGCACCAGCGGCGCAAATGCCGTGTCCAGGCCGAGCGCTCCGATGTTCGAGACCATCGCCCCGCCGAAGGGATCCTTCGGGATTCCGGGAAAGCGAATGTTCAGGGTGTAGGAGATGAAGGCGACCAGATTGAGCAACCAGCGCACGATGAAGCTCGGAAAGAGCTTCATCATCGACGCCGTCTTCTGCACGTCGAGATCCTTCTTCTCCCGCGCACGCTTCACGTGGGTCGCCATTTCGGTGGCGATCTCGTGAACAGACTTGCGGTTGATCTGGGCGATCCGCACTCCGGTCAGGTCGGTGCGGCCGTTCTCGCCAGGGGTCATCACCTGAAAGAAGATGTCGACGCTCTTGCGCAGATAGATTCGTCCGAAGCGCACGTAGCCGTTGAGGTCGGGGTAGCGCTCCATCGCCATTCCGAGCGCTTTGGAGACCATGTGCAGCGGGGTAATCTTCACGCCGTCGACGGCGTTCGCGGCGGCCCACTCCTGCGCTTTGGTCAGATCGACCTCGAGAATCCCATAGATCTCGGGGTTTCGCGGGGCGTCCCAGGTTCCCAGCGCCAACTGCCGAAAAGCCGGCGTCTTCTTGAGCGGTTCGACATCGACGTTCCAGATCGACATGTACGCCTCCTGCCCCGATCGG
>JAGQJP010000698.1 GCA_020430585.1 Myxococcales bacterium
ATCCTGAACGCCAACGCGGGTGACGACCAGCAGATCGCCCGCGGACAGACGGCGACGTTGAAGGGCACCATCGGCGGTGGGATCGGCCAGACGACGTGCTACTGGATGATCGGCTCGATCAAGATCGCCGACGGCTGTGAGATCATCGTCGCGCCCGGCAGCGACACGACCTACACGCTGGTGGCGATGGATGAAGCGGGTCACAAGGTCTCCGACGATGTGATGGTCAAGGTCTTCGAACCCCTCGGGGTGATCGCAAAGGCGGACGATCCGAAGCTGCTCACAGGGCAGAAGACGACGATCAAGCTCGCGATCAGCGGCGGGGTCGGGCCCTACACCTGCGCCTGGGACGACGACGGCGCCTCGACGAGCTGCGAGATGCTCGAGGTGCAGCCGACGAGCACCCGCACGTACAGCGTGACGGTCAGCGACGCCGCGGGCAACATGGTCAACGTCAGCGAGACGGTCGAGGTCGGCGATTTCTTCGCCGTCGTACCCGACCAAGCGCGGGTCTGCGCCGTCAACGGGGCGAAGCTGACGATCATCGGCGGGTTCAAAGGCGGGATCGGCACGATCCAGTGCGCCTGGTACCTCAAGAGCGATCTCGTCGCCAACGGTTGTACCTACGAGACGGGAATCGTTCCCCCCGACGGCACCGTGCTGACCCTGAAAGTGATGGACGAGAAGGGCAACGTCGCCGAGGCGCAGACGACGGTCATGAGCGCCCTACCGCTCGCCTTCACCGAATACCCGCCGAAGCATTCGGACGTCGTGATCGGCAGCGGAATCAGCGTCAACGCGGGCAAGTTGGTCAAGAATGGCTTCGCGCCGTTGACCTGCACCTACAAGGTCGACGACATGGTCGTCTACACCAACTGTGACGACCAGTTGCTGGCACCCGACCAGAGCACGACGTACACCCTGACCATCTCCGATGGCGCCTGCCCGCCGCTCGTCGCCCCTCCGATCGGCGTGAGCGTCTACGAAAAGCCGGCGCTGACGACCCCGGACTACGTGCAGGCGAAGTATGGCGTCAAGAGCCTGACGATCAACTTCAAGCTCGACAGCACACATCCCCAGACCAAATGCGGATACCGCATCGGTGGAACGACGGAGATCAAGGACTTCGACTGCAAGGATGGGGACAACGCGTTGACCCTCAATGCGCCGATGGCGAACGGGTCCGTCGATCTGATCGTCTCGGTCGGCAATACGGTCTACGATCAGAAGACGGTAACAATCTACATCCTGCGAGCGCAGCTCAGCGCCGAACCGCTGACGATCGACCCCGGCGACCCGACGACGCTGAAGCCGACGGTCTCGGGTAACGTCGGCGTCCTCAGCTGCGAGTATGTCGACACGATCACGGGTGCGACGATCGCGAAGAACGACTGTAGCGCGAATGTCGTCGTCACCCCGAAGCACAGCATCAAGGTCGCGGTCATCGCCAAGGATGCGGGGACAGGTGCGAGCTACACGTCGTTGAACGTCCCCGTCAAGGTCAACCTGAAGGCTGTCGCGATCCACGATGTATACGTGGTCAAAAACGACCAGCTGAAGACGACGGTCACGGGGATGTACCTTGGCGGGCTGCCAAATTCCGCGACCTGCGCCTGGTACATCGGCGACGAGCTCAAACAGAGCGGATCGTGTGACACGAATGGCTCGACCTTCGACGTACCACACACGAACACGGTCAAGATCACCTTCATCGTCCTTTCGAACGAGCAGAAGGACGCGGTGACCTTCACCTTCTGGGTGCTGAGCGCCACCGCCAACGCCGAGCCAGCGAATATCGACGCCGGCAAGAGCTCGACGCTCACGGTCAACGTCTGGGGGAGCCCGAACGGGAACGTGGAATGCAGCTTCAGCGACGACACGGGGCTGATCGCCAAGAACGATTGCAGCTCGATCAACGTCACCCCCGGCTACACCAAGACCTACGTCGTCAAGGTGGTCGACCTCGACACGCAGCTGACCGTCCAGGCGAGCACGATGGTCAACGTGACGCTGCAAGCTGGAGCGAGCGACAAGATCTACATCTCGGACGATGGAAACTTCAGCCTCACGGGGATGTTCACGGGCGGGGTGCCGCCCTACACCGCCGAATGGTTGGACTCGGGGGGGAACGTCGTCGCCACGACCACGCTCCAGGCGGGTGCCACGTCAAACGGCTACTCGGGGACGATATCCGGCACGACGTACTTCGAGTTTCGTGTCACCGATAGTGTGAAGGCTCAGGTGCTCCAGCGCTTCGACATCGTCATGATGACCGCGGCGATCATCGCCTCGGACGAGCAGATCCCGAGGGGCAAGAGCGTCACGCTGACCGCTGACGTCACGGGCAACGGCGGAAAACCGAGCTGCGTCTACACAGACGGAGCGGGCACGACGTACAATGGCTGCCAACAGACGCTCTCGCCGACGATGACGACGACTTACAACCTCGCGGTCACCTCGGGCAACCAGACCGCCTCGGCGAGCATCACGATCTACGTCCTCGATCTCGTCGCCGGCCTCTCGCCGAATCCGCTCTACCGCGGACAGTCGGCGACGCTGTCGATGACCCCGGCGGGGACGATCGGCTCGGCGAAGTGCGACTACCAGGTCACCTTCCCGAGCACGGGTCAGACCCTGACCGGTGTCAGCGACAACTGCGCCGACGTCTCCTTCGTCCCCTGGGTCGACGGGACCTACAGCGTGACGCTCACAGATGACGAGACGGGCCTGACGCTGAAGAAGAACGGAAGCTTCACGGTCTCCGATCCCTGCACCAACCAGAGCAAAGATGGCCTCGAATCGACCGTCGATGCGGGCGGGCCGATGGCGTTCTTCAACGAGCTGATTCCCTGGGCGCTGATCGCGGTCACTCCGAACGGGCGGACGGGATTCGAGATCGCCGGCCCGTCGGGGCTGAACCTCTCGGGCTGGAGCGTTGTCCAGTACGAGCCGGACGGTACGGCTGGCCCGACGTACGAGCTGTCTGGGGCGCTGCCGAGCTCGGACACGCTCGCGTTGAAGTTTTTCGACGCGAACACCTACATCAAGCTGCTCGACCCGACGAGTTACCCCGTGGCCTTCGCCCTCGTCGACTCCTTCGGCAGGGTCCACGACTTCGTCAGCTTCGGCGCGGCGATCATGGCCAGCGACGGTCCGGCGAGCGGGATGACGTCGATCGTGCTCCCCGGCAACGAGACGCTCTCGACGCAGCGCTACGGGATCGGCGACGCCCCGATGTGGTTCAGATGGAAGACGGCGGCACCGACGATCGACGCGCCCTCGGTGAATCAGACCCTGACGGGGGGCGTGACGCTGGTCTATCATGCGATCTGCCAGCGCGCCGCCGATGGCGAGACGTGCAACGCGCACTCCGACTGCCAAAATGGCGCTTGCGTGCCAAACAACAAGGGCGTCGAGGTCTGCCGACCGTGCAGCGAGCTCGCCGCGTTACCGCCGTCCCAGGTCGGTGGCGGCTGCGAGCCCTACGCGAACGCCTCGCGGCCGCTGGGCAGCGCGATGTTGTCGTCGCCGAGCTGGGCGATCTGCGAGATCGGCCCGATCGCGGTCGCCCGAGTCAACATCGACGCGCAGACCGGCGACACGATCTTCACGATCGACTTCGCCTATCCGACGTCGGTGCTCTCCTTCGGCACGAACAGTGTGGCAAAATACCAGCTCGAGATCGCCTACGACTACGGGACGATCGAGAAGCTCTTGCCGATCGACGCGGCGCCGACGAAGCACATGATCAACTTCCCCGAGCCGACGATGAGCGTCAGCTTCAAGCTCGCCAGCGCGCCGAGCGGCCCGACGACCTTCGACCTGATGGAGTTCGCCTTCAACGGTCCGCTCTGCCTCCCGTAGCGCGACCTCAGTCGCGGGTCCAACTCAGTAAGCTCGCGGCGAAATGCGTCGGGCCCCGCTCGACGATCCACCCGAAGCTCGCCGACGCCGCGGACGCTGGCGATCGATCTCGCGCGGCAGCCTTGCGTTCGTTGCGGCCTGTCGCCTGGTTGGGAGACGACGAGCGCGATCGCGATCTTGCGCGACTCGTCGGCCCGCGGTCGGACGAGGCGGGACGGCCAGAGGAGCGCCGCTCGAGCTCTTCGTCGTCGCACCATTCGAGATGCCAGCTCGAACCGGAACGGGGATCGCCAGATAGCCCGGCGCGATGCCGTTCCGTCGCCCTCTGCACCGTGCGCACGCTGACGCGAATTCCGTGGACCGCCTCGAGCTCGCGCCAGACGGCCGTGGCGTTTCCGTCGTGACGGCGAAACGCGTCGGCGAGGAGCGCGTCGTAGCCCGCCAGCTCGGAAGGTCTCCCTTCGCGTCGCGGGGGCGGCGCCCCTTGCATCCGCACGTAGCGTCGCACCGTATTGCGGCTGATCTGCAGCTCGCGGGCGATCTGTTTGAGCCCCTCTCCAGCGCGGTAGCGCCGAACGATGTCCTCGATCGTTCGATTCGTGAGCACGTGACCTCCCGGGTAGTGGTCGTCCTCCGTGGACGACCAGAGCCAGAAGGGCAAGCCACGTGCCGCGAAAATCGCCGGGGCCAACGCCGGAAGGCATACGTAACTCGTTGAAACAACTAAACGTCGGGTTCTGACCCCGCCCCACTGAACACCTATTCAGTGAGCAAGACCGCCCGCGAGAAACGGCGGCCGCCCGGCGGAACGCGGTGGACGAGGTGCGAAGAAAAGTGCTGGTTTGCGTGCTCCAGACCCGCTACATTTATGGAATACGCTTCACGATCGCCCGCTGAGATCGACTCGATCCAACGGGTGATCGGTCGAGTGGGTGCACAAACGGACATCGAGAAGGAGACCTCATGCGCGCTGAGAATCGTTCGCTCCTGTGGCGCTGGTGCGCCATTGCTCTGATGCTACTCTCACTCTCCGCCTGCGGGAGCAAATCCTCCAGCTCGAGCGCGGACTCGTCGGTGAATCAGAACGGCGATCAGGTGACGGGCGATCAGACCGTGCCAGACACGACCAGCGCTGATCAGGACGTGAGCGTCCTCCCCGACTCGACGAGCGAAGACGGCACCGCCGACACCACGACCGATGTGAGCGGCGAGGATCAGAGCGGCGATGACCAGAGCACCAATGATACTGGCGACGACACGAACGTCGACGACACGAGCGCCGACGATGCGGCAGACGACACCACAGGTGACGACGCCGCCAGCGACTCGATCGACGCGACTCCGATCCCCGACCCCGACCCGGTCCCCGGGACGAAGGTGATCTGGGATCCCACCGCGGCGATCACCACGGCGGCGAACAACGCGGGCTTCTTCGATCTGCCCTTTCCCGAAATGCTGCGCGTCAAACCCGACGGCACGATCAACACCGTCGGCTTCCCGAACCCGCTCGCATCCGACGACGTCGATTGTGCGGATCTGATCCCCGACAACAATGAAACCGCGACGGTCAAACTGATCACCGGCCTTCTCACGCCGAAGGCCTTCCGCGACTATCTGGTCGCGATGAACAACGTCCATTCGAAGGGCTTCGGCACGAACACGGCGGTTTACTTCCGGTTCGACGCGGAGATGGACACGCGCGACGTCACACCGGCGGACACGCTCGCCCTCGCCACGACCCACGTCTTCTTGATGAACGTCGACCCGACCAGCAAGCGGCGGGGCGAGCTGACGCCGCTGATCGTGAACGCGATGCCGAGCTCGAAGTACATGCCGCCGAACGTCGTCGCGCTGCTGCCCTTCGCGGGCTTCCCCCTCGAGCCGGGCAAGCTCTACGCTGCGGTGATTAAACGCTCCCTCGGCGACAAGGCGAAGAATGCGCTCGGAATGCCCGTCGCCTTCGAACGGCTGAAGCAGAACCGGATGGACACCGACCAGGAGAAGACCTACACCGAGGTCTTTACCTATCTCGAGACCCAGAGCGTCGCCCGCGATACGATCGCCGCGATGGCCGTCTTCCGCACGCAGAACCCGCTGGAGGCGCTGGCGAAGGTTGCGCCGAAGATCGAAGCGCTAACGGAACCGGAGAAGATCGCCGCCGTCCAGTTCGACGAGGTCTCACCGCTGCAGCACAACATGTACTACATCCTCGAAGGGACCTACAACGCGATCATCTATCAGCGAATGGGGCCGCCCTATCTGCCGAAGCAGCTCAACGTCAGCATCGCCCAGGATCCGGTTACAAAGCAATACGAGATCAAGAACTACCAATTGGTGCTCTCGCCGACCGATACCAACGGCGAGATCCTGGCGGACCTCGATCCCCCGACCGCGCCGACGCCGTCGACGGATTGTCCCTGGGACGCCGATCCGGATGGGCCCTGCGGCAAGCCGCACCTGCTTCGTATCCCCTTCGTGTTGACGATCCCGAAATCGATCGTCGACGCCGGCGCCTTCGACAAGATGCCGGTCGTGCTCTACGCCCACGGGACGGGCGGCTCACGCAACGGGATCCTCGGGGACAAAGAGAACGACGAGGCCTTCGCCCTAGCCAAGAAGGGCTACGCCGTCTTTTCGATCGACCAGGTGATGCACCACGACCGCGCAAATGTGGGAGATTGCACGGCAGGACCGGGCAACGAGAAGTTCGAGAACTGCAATGTGCTGCCGAGCTCGGTGCACGGGCTGCTCAATAATGCGTGGCTTTTCATCACAAAAGCGGAGGACCGACAGGCGATTATCGATCAGATCCAGCCGCTGGTGACGCAGCTCAAGGACACTGCATCGGCGGGCACGTTCTTCTTCAATCCCCTGAACGCCCACGCCGGCAAAGGGAACGTGATCCAGAGCGCGATCGATTACATTTGGATCGCCACCTTCATGCGCACGCTGTCGCTGACGAACGTTCAGATCCCCGGCGTCCAGGAGGCCAAGACCTTGACCTTCGATCCCAATCGGATCGAGTACATGGGCCACTCCCAGGGCGGGCTGTTCGCGCCGATGCTGGCCTACAGCACGTACATTCGAGGCCTCTACCTTTCTGCCGCGGGGGGCCACCTGATCAGCTCGCTTTTGACCAAGGTCAAGCCGCTGAGCGTCAAAGCCCTGATCGAGTACGCCCTCTGCGAGGCCGGCCCCACGACGAGCCACCCGATGCTGCAGATGTTCCAGACCTTCATGGAGGGCGGCGACTCGGTCAACTACGCGCGCTACATGAGCTTCGAGCCGGTGACGAACGCGAAGATCGTCTTCGCCAACGAGGGGATGGACGACAACTACGCGCCCGTCCCGACGACCGAAGCGGTCTCTACCGCTGGGGTCTGGCGCCAGATCGGCCCGGCCTGGCTCTCGAACTACACCGACAACGTGATGACCGAGTTGACCACGGTGACCGAAGGCCAGATGTTGCTCAGCATTCTCCACCCCGGTTTCGACCACGATCTGCTCTTCGACGGCGACTACAAGTTCGGCGTCGGCCCAAAAGAACGACTTGGCGCCTTCAAACAGTACGACGGCGACGAGCAGAACGGCTGCTCCGACGACCACTTCACGAGCTATTGCGTGCCGCGCAACCTCGCCGACTGGACCGGCTTCTTCGAAGGCCTGCACGAGAACACGCCGAGCGTCTCCTCCGGCAAATAGCGCTGCGGCCGATCTGCGCACGTCCAGCGAGCGTCTACGAGCGAATCTCGCGAACTCAGAAGTTCAAGTCGGCCTCGAAGCGCAAACGAGTCGATGTATCGTTCCTTCCGTTCTTGCGTCTCGACGGAGAGGCGCGCGACGGGAGGCAGCGCGGCGTCCACTTCAGCGACGAGCGCCTGCGGGAGCCGGCGAGGGGCGAGGCGATTGACCGCGGTGGGCGAATCGTGTCACATATGAAAATGGGCCGGGGGGCTCGGACCGAAGGTGGCGTGACGCGATGAGCGTCGGGGAGTAGCGCGAGTGGGCTCGAGATCGACACCACCTGACGACGGATTTCCAGCGATTGACGAGTTGCCAGAGCTCGTCGGACTTGTGGCGACGCAAGAGATAGCGTCAGCGCCCGATTGTGACCCAACGGTGGCGCGGGCGCTGGTGCGGGCGCTCGAGCTGCATCTGCGCGGCGTGCCAGAGGCGCAGATCGCCTACCTGCTGCTGGTCGACATCATCACGATGACAGACAGCGAGTTTGGCTTCGTCGGCGCGGTGCGCCAGAACGATGCGGCAGAGTCCGAGCTCGTCGTGCTGGCTCGCCACCAATTCGATCTCGAGCCGGGGGCAGTCCAGTTCTATGGCCGCCTCGACGGAGAGCGGTTGGTGATCACCAACACCGAAAGCCTCTTCGGCTCGATCCTCGCGCGGGCGACGGTCGTCGTGCGCAACGCGCCACCAGCGCGAAATCTGGCGCCCCGCGAGGGGCACCCGGCGATCCAGAGCTACCTCGGGCTGCCCCTGTATGCCGGCGATCAGTTCGTCGGCGTCCTCGCCCTCGGTAACCGGCGCAGCGGCTTCGACGAGTCGCTGATCGTGACCATCCGGCCGGCGGCGTTCACCGTCGGACTCCTGCTCTCGTCGTTCCGCCGCGAGGCCGAACGCGAGCACCTGCGGGCCCAGCTGCTGCACGCCCACTCTCGACTGATGTCGCTGCTCGAGGGCTTGCCGATCGGGATGGTCGTCCACAATGAACGCAACGGGCTGATCAATGCCAACCGCAAGCTCTTCGAGCTCTTCCCGAAGATCGAGCCGCCACCGCCGTCCGGCGGTTCGGCGGAGCCAAGCTCCGAGGTGAACGCGATCCAGCTGATCAGCGCGCTCTCGGCCCACGTGCCCGACCGCCTGAGCTTCAAGCAGCGCGTCAACGAGTTGCTGCGACGACGACGTGCGATCGTCGGCGACGAGCTGACGCTGAGCGATGGCCGCACGCTGCTCCTCGATTTTCTGCCGATCTTCGACGAGGCGAGCTACCTCGGGGCGGTCTGGCAATTCCGTGACGTCACCGATGAGCGCCACCACGCCCTCGAGCTGTTGGAAGCCAAAGAGAATGCCGAGCAGGCGAGCCAAACCAAGAGCCGCTTCGTAGCGACGATGAGCCACGAGATTCGCACGCCGCTGAACGCGATCCTGGGGATGACCGACCTGTTGCTCGAGACCGCTCTCACCACCGATCAGCGCGACCTGCTGCGCACCCTGCGCTCGGCGTCGGAGACGCTCTTGAACGTCGTGCGCGGCACCCTCGACATCTCGAAGATCGAGTCCGGGATGATGGAGCTCGACCGAGTCCCCTTCTCGATCCGCGAGCAGGTCGAGCGCGTCACCGACGTGCACACGATCCGCGCCGAGCAGAAGGGGCTCGAGATGATCGCCGACATCGACCCCGAGCTGCCGGCACAGGTGATCGGCGATCCCGTCCGGCTTCAGCAGATCCTGACCAATCTCGTCAGCAACGCCCTCAAATTCACCGAAGCCGGCGGCATTCGCCTGACGGTGCGCCCACTGGAGCAGAACGAGACGTCGAGCCTGATCGAGATCGTCGTCTCCGATAGCGGCGTCGGCATCCCCGCCGAAGCGGTCGCCACGATCTTCGACGAGTACGTGCAGGCCCACGACCGGCGCCGACTGGAACGCAACGGCACCGGATTGGGCTTGGCGATCACGCGCCAGATCGCCCGGCTGATGAACGGAACGATCCACTGCGAGAGCGAGGAGGGCGTCGGCACGCGCTTCTACGTCCAAATCCCCTTCGACGTCGTCGACGCCTCCTGGGCCAGCGAAACCCAGGCGACGCCCTCGCCGTTCGACGCCCTGATCATCGACCCCTCGCCCCACCGGCGCGTCGCCTGGGCGCGGCAGCTGCGAACCCTGGGGATCTCGAGTCAATTCGCGATCGACCACACCGACGCGATGCGCTTCACCAACTCCTATCCGAGCGGCAAACGATTGCTCGTGATCTTCGACGTCGACGTGTTGCAACAACCAGCGTTTCATCTGCGCGAGCTGCTCCACGGCGTCGGCGGGCGCGAGTATACCAAGCTGCTGGCCGTGACCCACCGCGACAGCGTGGTCAGCGACATGCTCAGCGATCGACGAATCGACGCGCGCCTCTTCAAGCCGCTCAGCCTCGAGTCGCTGCGCGATACGCTCCGCGCCCTCGACGAGCCCCGCGCCCTCGGCGGCGAGAGCGTCGTCGAGCGCCTCGATCAATCGAATCAGGGGCTCGTCGTGCTGATCGCCGAAGACCACTACGACAATCGCGTGCTCTTTCGCACATTTCTCGAAGGCGCTGGTTTCGATGTGCACGAGGCGGCGGACGGTCGCGAGGCGGTGCGCGCCTCGCTCAGCTACCGCTACGATTTGATCCTGATGGATCTGCAGATGCCCAACATGAACGGGCTCGTCGCCACTCGCTACATCCGCGAGCGCGAGCAGGTCGAAGGTCGCGAGCCCTCGCCGATCGTCGCGATCACCGCCCACGCGATCGAGGGGCTCGAAAAGCGCTGCCTCGCCCTCGGCGCCAACGGATTCGCCACCAAGCCGATCGCGAAACGCGACTTCCTGCGACTCGTCGACCAACACGTCGACCGCCATCGCACGGTGCTGGTCGTCGACGACAGCCCCGAGAACATCGAGGTGATGCGCCGGCTGTTGGCGCTACGCACGGGGTTGCGGGTCGTGACGGCGAGCCTCGGGCGCCAGGCGCTGGAGCTCGTCTCGCGGCAGCGCGTCGACCTGATGCTCCTAGACATCGAGCTCCCGGACATCTCCGGATTCGAGGTCGCCAAGCAGCTCATTGAATCCGGGCGGCGACGACCCCTGATCGTCGGGACGACGGGCCACACCGATGCGGCGACCAAGGTGCGCTGCCTCAATGCCGGGTTCGCCCGCGTGCTCCACAAGCCGATCCAGCGCGAGCAGCTCTTCGAAGTCGTCTCCACGTTGACGCTCGCGGGAGCGGCGCCCGCACCAACGCCTCGGGGAGCCGAGCCAACGCCAACGCCTCGGGGAGCCGAGCCAAACCCAACGCCTCGGGGAGCCGAGCCAACGCCTCGGGGAGCCGAGCCAAACCCAACGCCTCGGGGAGCCGAGCCCGCGCCAACGCCCCGGGCAGCCGAGCCCGCGCCGACAGCCGTTGGAGCCGAGCCCGCGCCGACACTCCAGGGCGGCCAGAGCCCGCCCCCGCTGCCGCACATCGCGCGCTCACCTAGCGGCCGATCGGACTCCGGCGAGCATCCAATCGTCTTCGACGACCGTGACCTCTTCGAGATGGCCGACTGGTATCTCGGCAATCGGCGAAACGAGCTCGCGGCGATGCGCCAGCTCCTCGAGCAGGGCGACTTCGACGAGCTTCGTCGCCTCGGCCACAACATGAAGGGTACCGCCGGCAGCTACGGATTTCCGCCGCTCTCGCAGCTCGGCGCGCGCATCGAGCTCTTCGCCGATGCGGGAGACGCCAACGCGATCACGAGCCAGATCGAGCTCCTCGAGACCTTTCTTCTGCGCGTGCGAGTCGAGCTCGCGCCGCCGACGTAGAGCGCCCGCTCACCGCCGAGCTGGCAGATCGTCGACGGCAGCGACCGTAGCCCGGCGGGCTCGACCCCGGGCGACCCGCTGAGCCCGATCCCGTGGACCTCCCGCCCTCGGACCGGGCTGTCCCGTTTCGAGTCGCCTCAACGGTAAAGCTGTTCGAAAGTGGGACACCTCCGACGTGGGTCGTCTTCGCGTTTCCCGCCCAATGAGCACCGCGAGCGCGCTCTGCGGCCGACGTCGAGCCCGCGGGCTGGCGGCCAACCACTGGCGCGCTTCTTGCCTTCTCTCTGTCGTATCCGAAATGGGAGGACCTGATGAACAGCGACATGACCTTCAGCAGCTCCAGTGCTTCGAGCCCGCCACTTTCCTTCGCCCTGGCGCCGAACACGCCGTGGTCGGATACGCTTCGAAAGACGCGAGAGCTTCGGCTCGACCGCTGCATCGAGTCGGCCTACAATGCGATCGCCGGAGTCGTGCCGCCTCGAAGCTACAGCCACCTGCTCCTGATCGGTCAATACGGCCGCGGGGATGGCGGGCTCCTCTTCGACGGAGAGGCGACTCGCCTGCAGAGCACCGTCGAGTTTCTCCTCGTCACCCATACCGAACGCGACGCCACCGACCTCGCGCCCGCTCTACGGCTAGTCGCCCAGCGCCTGACGAGCCGTTGCGGAGTCGACGTCGCGATTTCGGCGACGACTCTCGCCGCCGTTCGAAGACGTCGCGACCACCTCTCGTGGTACGACGCGTTCCACGGCTACCGCGTGCTCATTGGCGATTCCCGTCCGATCAGCGCGCTGCGCAGCATTGTTCGCCCACCGACTCTGGGCGAAGGGCTGATTTACCTCGCGAAACGCGGCTCGCTGCTGCTCGAGAACCACCTGCTCCTTCACGGCGCCAACGCCGTGGAGCGACTCGAAACGGTACAGCGCAACTGGACCGAGGCGATGATCGCCGTCGGCGACGCGTATCTGCTCGCCTCGTCGCTCTATACGCCGCGCGACCAGGAGCGCCTCGCCCTGATCTCGAGCGAGGTCCAGCCGATCGCCCAGACGCCTCTCCGAGCACGGGTGATCCGGGCGTTGCGCGCCCGACTCGGCGCACAGCACAGCATCCCCGACGTCGCCTACTGGAGAGAGGCGAACGCCATCGCGATCCACGATGTTCGCGTCGCCCTGCTTCGCCTCGAAGCCGCGCGGCGCCGCTCCTTCTCGATCATGCCCGAAGCCTTCTTCAGCGGCTTCCACTCGGTCCTCTCGCCGTGGCGCCAGGTACGGGCGCTCGCTCGCAACGTGGCGCAGCGCGTCAACCCGTTTGCCCGCCCGCGGGAAGACGTCCAGGTGCTCCGATTCGCCGCCCTCGCGCTGCGACACCCCGATCCGCCGCAAAGTGAAATACGCCAGTATCTCGAGTGGTTACAATCCGAAACCGGGAGCGAGGGGCGCGCGAAGGGTTGACGCCACGGCCCCACCGACGCTCGATGATTGACGCCACCCTTCAATTCGTGCCACAAAGAGACATTCGAAGCCACTGTGAAGGAGCAAACAATGGAGAGACTTTCAGGTCGTGTCGCCACGATCACCGGTGCCGCGAGCGGGCTCGGCCGGGCGATGGCGAGGCGCTTTGCCACCGACGGAATGAGGCTCGTGCTGGCCGACATCGAAGAGGAGCCCTTGCTCCGGGTCGCAGACGAGCTGCGGGGCCAAGGCGCAGAGGTCGAGGCGTTGCGCTGCGACGTCTCGCAGCGGCCGCAGATCGACGCCCTCGCGGACGCAGCGTACGCCCGCTTCGGCGCAGTGCACATCCTCTGCAACAATGCCGGCGTTGCCGTCGGCGGTCCGGCGTGGTCTCACAGCGAAAACGAGTGGAATTGGATCGTCGGTGTGAATCTGTTCGGTGTCATCCACGGGATCAGCGCCTTCGTTCCGAGGATGCTCGCCGCTGGCGACGAGGGTCACATCGTGAACACGGCGTCGATCGCTGGATTGATCGCGCCGGGCCTGATGGCGGCGTATTGTGCGACGAAGCACGCCGTCGTCGGCATCTCGGAGTGTCTCTTTCACGATCTCGAGTTAGCGAAGAGCCGCTTGGGGGTATCGGTGCTCTGTCCCGGCTTCGTCACGACGCAGATCCACAAGTCCACACGCAACCGACCGGATGAGCTCAAAGATCCCGCGGGGTCCCAACATCCGATGTCGCAGCTGATGCAGGGGGCGCTCTCCGATCTCGTCGAACATGGGACCGCGCCCGAGGACGTCGCGAACGCGGTGGTCCACGCGGTACAGACGCGCCAATTCTGGGTCCTCACGCACCCGGAGCTGGATGGGGCGATAAAAGCGCGCTCCGCCTCGCTCTGTGCACGAGAGAACCCGCGGGCGGCACAGTTGGTCAGAACGACATGAGGGCCGAATTACGCGGCGTCTGGCTTTTTCTTCATCGGGCCGGCGGCACCGGATTCCCCGCCCGCCTGCGGTCCCATCGGGCCAGCCGGAGTGGGCCCTGACGGTTTGCTCTCGGGGGCCTTGTCCGCTTTCGCTGCGGCATCGGGAGCCGCGCCGCCCTTCGGTTTTTTCGTGGCATCGAGTTCCATCGGTTACACCATCTCGCGCCGCATCGTCTGCGTCGCTCCTTTTTTCGTCGATGTACGCCTCTTGTGACGTCGCGCGTTCGCGCAACAGCCGACTCCTATCGTAGCACGCTTTTGAACGGGTGCAAGGGGGATCCTCGATCGCCCACGCCCGGCGACCGGTTTTGCTTGACCTGACCCCGCGCGACGTGCTTTTGATCGCCCTATGGAACGCGCAAACTCCGACGCCATGTTTCCCTCTCCACTCCAGCACCTCGCGAACGAGTTCGAGATCGTGATCGCGGAAATGACCCGCGTCGACGCCGAGCTCGAGGAGTGGCGGCGAAGCATCACCGAACGCTGCGCTCGCTTATCCGAACGGCTCCAGGAGCTGCAGCAGCAGCTTCAGCAGGCCCGCGCCAAAGGTGCTCCGCTTGCCGAGGCGCTCAAATCCGCCCTTGCCGCCTACCTCGACGAGGTCGACGGCGGGGCGAAGCAAGAGAGGCTGCGCGAATTCCAGCAGGCGTGCCAGCAGCGCTACGACGCTCTGGTAGCCGAGCTCGACCAGCGCCGCGTCGTCGCCGACGACCCGGCGGAGCTCTTGGCGCCGCGTGTGCCGAAGCTCGGGCGCGCGGCATTTCACGTGATGATGGGCTTCGCCTGCGTGCTGCTCTACGAGCTCGTTCTCTCGCGCACCGCTGGCCTGCTCGTCCTCGGTAGCGTGGTGACCTTCTTCGGCACGATCGAGATCCTCCGCCGGTACTCGAAACGGCTCAACGACTTCTGGGTCGATACGATCTTTCGAGGGATCGCCCGGCCGCAGGAGCGGTATCGGATCAACTCGGCATCCTTCTATCTGTGGGGCTTGACGCTGATCGTCTTCTTCGCCCCCAAGGCCGTCGCCTGCGCGGCGATGTTGGTCCTCGCACTCGGCGATCCGATCGCCTCGGCCGTCGGCTTTCGGATCGGTGGCTATCGCTTCTCGAACGGCAAGAGCCTCGCGGGTGCCGTGGCGTTTCTCGCCGCAGCGGCGACGGGAGTGGCGATCTACTTTGCGTTGAGCGGAAGCTTCGGTTTCGTCCTCGCAGCGACGTTGACCCTCGTGATGTCTGCCGCCGGGATGCTCGCCGAGCTGTTCATCGAGCGGATCGACGACAACCTGGCGATCCCCGTCGTCGCCGCCGGGACGGGAATGCTCGTGCTCTGGCCCCTCGGCCAGCTTCAGCTGCCCCTCTGATCGGCTCGCCACCCCACGAGACAGCGCCAATCGACATCGGATCGCGCACGGCCTGGCGTACGGGCCAGGCGTAGGGCGCTGCGCTCCGGACCTAGGGCGCTGGCTTGCAGCTCTTCGACTCGCAGAGTGGGCTCTTGGGCGCGAGGCAGCTCGCCACGGGGCACGGCAGGCGCTTGGCCCATTCGTTGCAAATCTGTGTCC
>JAGQJP010000699.1 GCA_020430585.1 Myxococcales bacterium
GTATTCTGAACAAGATCTACCACCACTCGACAGGACGTGACGCGATGACCCGATGGGCGCCATGGTTTGCCGTTCTACTCTTCAGCTTGCCCCAGCTGCATTGCGGCGGTGGTGGCAAGAAAGTCGGTTCCACGTGTCAGACGGACAATGAGTGTCCGACGGGCAGTTTCTGCACCGATGGCGTGTGCTCGACGTTGCCCAGCACGACGGGAGACGGGGCGAACGGACACGACACCCTCGATGGAGGCGACACGGGGAGAGACACGTCCGCGGAGGACGGCCAGATCGGCGGGCCGGATCTCGGTGGCGAAGACCAACTGGGCGATCTGACGGGCGATAGCGATGATGGCACCGTCGACGGCGACCAGCCAGACCTGGCGCTCGATGACGCGGCGGATAGCGACGACGGCGGCCTGGGCGGGTCCGATGCGGTTGATTCGGACCTCGGGCCAGACGACGGCTCGGATGATGCGGACGATACGATGAGCCTCGACCAAGAGGATGGCGCAGGCGATCTGCCGTCGCCCGACGACGCGACGGATCTATCATCCCCCGACGACGCGACGGATCTGTCATCGACGGAGGACGGCAGCGTCGACGTCACGCCAGATCTCGGTGGCGACGACGTGCAAAAGCCGGTGCAGACCGTCTGCGGCGACATCACCAGCGACACGCTCTGGGACGCGGGCTCGATCTGGCTGATCACCTGCACGGTGAACGTCGTCAACGGCGCGACCTTGACGATCGAGCCGGGAACCACGCTGCGCTTCGAGTTCGACGCCGGCATTCGCGTCAACGACCAGGGAGCGCTGATCGCCGACGGTCAGAGCGCCCCGATCCTGATGCTCCCCGATGTCAGCGGCGAGCCCTGGGAGGGGCTGCGCTTTCTCGCGGGCACCGACGGCGCCAAGACGATCGTCCGCAACGTGACCCTGCGCGAGGCCGGCAGAGACACGACGGTGACGACGCTCGACGCGGCGATCGTCTTTATCGACGTCGCGGGCTTCGTGCTCACCGACAACACGATCATCGACAGCGAGAGCCGCGGGATCTCCCTCGTCGGAGCCTGCCAGCCGGGGAGCTTCAGCGACAACGTCGTGACCGATTCGAAGCTCGCGCCCGTCGCCGCGCTGGCCGAGAGGGCCCAGCTGATCGGTCCCGGGAGCTACAACAGCAAGAACCCGCTGGAGAACGTGATCGAGCTCTACAGCAGCGTCGACCCGCTGATCGGCGACGCGACCTGGATCGACCACCAAATCCCGTACCGTCTGCACGCCGACCTGCGGATCCAAGGCACCCCGCAACAGAGCGCGACCTTGACCATCGCCGACCACGTCACGGTGCTCTTCGATGTCGTGGCGGGGATCAACGTCAGCGAGTTCGGCGGCCTGATCGCCGACAGCCCGGACAGCGTCTGCGGAACCAACGGGATCGTCTTCGACGCCTCCTCGACGACCGGCAGCTGGGACGGGTTGCGCTTCTACCGCGCCAAGGGGTCGAGCGTCGTGATCCGCGGCGTGACCCTTCGTCGAGCGGGGCGTGGCTCGACCTTCACCCTGTTCGAGGGGGCGCTGGTCTTCGAGGAGATGGACGAGGGGGTGATCGTCGAGAACAACTGCATCTTCGAGAGCGATGCCAACGGCGTGGTCTTCGACATGGCGTTTCCGCTGATAGACCAGACGGGTTCGCGCTTCAAGGGCAATACGATCTATGACAACGCCGAGAACCCGGTGGTGATCCACGCCGGCAACGTCCATCATCTGGGGCCCAACCTCTATCTCGCACAGGGGAAACCCAACGGCGACCAGACGATCCGCATTCTCAATGGCTCCAACGACGCGGAAAACACAGTGACCACGAACGCGACCTGGGTCAACCCGGGCATTCCGTACTACGTCGACAACCGGGTGATCGTCAAGGGCACGCTCGCCAGCCCGGCGACGTTGACCCTCACGCCGGGGACCACGATTCAGTTCGACAACACGGGCTCGTTCCTGCGGATCAGCGACAACGCCGCGCTACAAGCGATCGGGACGCAGGGCGAGCCGATCATCTTGGCCAACGGCGGCGCCCAGTACTGGGGCGGTCTGCATCTGGTCGGCAGCCGCGCCGACCTGAGCGAGCTGGCGTTCGTCAAGATCGTCAATGGCGGCAGCGGCTCGGGCGGCTCGAGCATCGACGCGAGCCTGGTCTTCCAGAACATGGGGCCGGGGGTCAAGGTCGACAACTGCAGCGTCGAGGTCGGCGACGGCTACGGGATCGTCTTCGAGAACTCGCAGATCGCGCCGGGCCACTTCCTTGGCATGACGGTCAAGGACACGCGGCTGGCGGTGCTCGGCTTTCAGGTCAACGATCTCGTCAATCTCCCCGACTTTCCGGGCGATCTGCAAAAACGCGGGAGCTTCGACGGCGGGTCGATCGACAGCTCGGAGTACATCCGCGTCAACGATCTCACGACCCTCTCGAAGAGCACCACGCTGCCCGACCTCGGGATCCCCTACCGTTTCCTGCGCGAGCTCGAGGTCGCCAGCACACCGATCAAGCCGATCGTGCTGACGATCAAGGCCAACGTCGGGCTGCTCTTCCCGGCCAACGACGGCGCCGCCGGCCTGTTGATCGGCAACTCGGCGGGCCTGAAGATCGAAGGGACCGCGGGCAATCAGGTGATCTTGGCCAAATATGGGACTGGCGGCCCCTGGACGGGGATCCGCATCGCCGAGGACGCCGATTTTGGCCAGATCGTCGTCGACTACGCGCGGATCGTCGACGCCGGCCTCTCCGACAGCTTCGCGAGCATCTTCCGCCCCGCCTCGATCGCCTTCCGCGGCGTCGCTGGTGGCAGCTTCTCGAACATCGAGTTCGTGCTGCCCAAAGGGGCGGCGGCGATCTACTTCGAGTCCAGCGTCAGCTGCCCCTCACTGAGCAACCTGACGGTCCCGGCTCCGCTCCCCGTCTGCGACACCGACACCGTCACGCCGAACTGCTGCCCCTAAACCGTGCGGGGGAAGGAGCGGTCGAGTTGGCGTTCGATCTCTTGGAGCAGTTGCTCGCGACCGTAGGCGCCTTTTTGCAGGAGCCGCTCGACCGAGCCTTGCAGGCGCGCGAGATCGGCGTCCGAGAGATCGCGGGCGGTGACGACGACCACGGGGGTCGTGTCGAAGGCTGGGCTCTGGCGCATCCGCTCGAGGAACTCGAAGCCATCCATCTCGGGCATCATCAGGTCGAGGAGGACTACGTCGGGCATGAAGATCTCGAGGGTGTCGAGGCCGACGCGCCCGTTCTCCGCCGTTGCGACGGTCCAGCCGTGGCCCTCGAGCACACGCCGGGCGAGATCGCGCGTCAGCGGATCATCCTCGACGATCAGCGCTCGCCGCGCCGTCGAGCCGCTGCCGAAGCGGGCGAGCACGTCGACCAGGCGTTGGCGATCGATCGGCTTGGTCAGATAGTCGCTGGCGCCGAGGGCGAAGCCCGTCTCTCGATCGTCGACCATCGTCACCATCACGATCGGGATCGACGCCAGCCGCTCGTCGGCCTTGAGCTGCGAGAGCACGGTCCAGCCGTGGCTGTCGGGAAGGATCACGTCGAGCAGGATCACCGACGGCAGCTGCTCGCGCGCCTTGCGCAGCCCTTCGCTCGCCGTCTCGGCGGTGAGGATGCGATAGCCGCGCTCGCGCAAGAAGCGGCTCAGCACGTCGCGCACGGCGCGGTCGTCGTCGATCACCAGCACCGTGTGGCCGGCGCCGATCTGTAACTCGGGGGAGGTCGGCGTCCGAGAGCGCGCGTCCGAGAAGGGGATATCGGCGCTGGCCGGCGTGAGGGGCCGAGTCGGCAGCACCGCGGTGAAGCTCGACCCCTCGCCGAGGGCGCTGCGCACGGTGATTTCGCCGCCGTGCATCTGAGCGAAGCGACGGGAGATCGTCAGCCCCAGCCCGGTGCCGCCGAACTTGCGCGTCGACGAGCTGTCGACCTGGCTGAAGGGCTTGAAAATCCGGCTCAGCTGCTCGGGAGACATTCCGATCCCGCTGTCTTGCACCTCGAAACGAATCCAATCGCGCTCATCACTCTGAAACTGCTGGACGCTGAGGGTGACCTCGCCGTTCTGGGTGAACTTGCCTCCGTTCGAGAGCAAGTTGAAGAGAATATGCCGAATCTTGCTCATGTCGCCGACCATCGACTGGACGTCGGCCCCGATCGAGAGGTGGAAGCGGTTGTGGTTCTTCGTCATCACGGGCTCGAGGCTCGAAGCGACCTCCTCGACGAGGTCGGCGACGGGAAACGACTCGGCCTGCAGCGTCATCTTTCCCGCTTCGAGCTTCGAGAGGTCGAGGATGTCGTTGATCAGGTGCAGCAGATGCCGTCCAGCGTAGTGAACTTTGCGCAGATCGTCGATCACCGCCGCGTCGACGGCGCCGTCGAGCTCTTCGGCGAGCATCTCGCTGTAGCCCATGATCGCGTTCAGCGGCGTCCGCAGCTCGTGGCTCATGTTTGCCAAGAAGACGCTCTTGGCGCGGTTCGCCTCGGCCTCTTTGTCGCGGGCGGCGCGCAGCTCTTCGTTGAGGCGGCGCAGCGTCTCCTCGGCCTGTTTGCGCTCGGTGACGTCGCGCGCCAGGGCGAGCATCAACGTCTGCCCGTCGGAATCGAACAGCCCGAGGCGCACCTCGACGGGGAAGGTCGTGCCGTCCTTGCGGCGATGGACGCCCTGGGCGGTGACGGGCGTGCCGATCTCCATCCGATTCCAGATCCCCTTCACCGAGTCGGGGGCGACGGTCATCTCGATCTCGGAGATGTGCATCGTCAAGAGCTCGTCGCGGGTGTAGCCCGTGGTCGAGCAGGTCATGCGGTTCGCCTCGACGAGACGCCCCTGCATGTCGTGCAGCAAAATCGCGTCTGCGGCGTGATCGAAGAGTTGCTGAAAGCGCTGTCGGCTACCGCGGAGCTGATCGTGGGCGGCGAAGAGCTCGTCGACAGCCACCGAATGGGCGGTGATGTCGTTGACGAGCAGAAGATTCCCTTCGGTTGAGTCGTTCGGGTTGTGCAGATGCCCGCAAAACGAGAGCTCGAAGACCTTCGGCTCGCCGTGGGCGTCGACGGCGTGGGCCTGGGCGAAGCCCACGTACTGAGGATTGCCGCATTCGGGGCAGCCGCGGGGGGCGACCTTCTGCCGCGCCGGGCGCACGGCGCGCCACCAAGCATCGGGGCCGCCAAAGGCCATCGACAGCTCGACGAGCGCCGGGCTCATCTCGATCAGGCGTGAGCCGGAGAGGAGGGTGTATCCGATCGAGTGTAGCTCGCAATATCGTACGATCGCCTGAGGGAGTGCGCCGCTCATCGCCCCGTCAACACGTGTTGTCCCATGCTGGAAACAGAACGAGTATACCGGAAACGGGGAGAAAACGAAACATTTACCATGGGTCGCCGAGCGCTCGCGGCAGCTCGTCGAGGGTCACGACCGGCCCGAAGTGGAGATCGTCGAAGTCGAGCAGCTCGGGCAATCGGTTGCCCGCCCCGATTTTGGGCCACGGCGGGGCCGGCTTGCGATACCCCCGGGGGCCCTGCATGTGCGAACGGTCCGACGCGAAATCGCGCTCGTAGCGCGCGGAATCGACAATTCGAATGCGGGGATGGAACTCCCGGGGAATCCGCGGCAACGGCGCAAACGAACCGTCGAGATACGCCGAGAGCGGGCACGGGCAGGGCAGGCGCGAGTCGAGGTCGAAGATCGACCAGCCCAGGTCGGCAGCGACGGCGAGGATCACGTGATAGTCCCAGAGCACGACGCCGCCGGGAACCGTGGCGATCCGCTGGTTCCAGATCGCCAGCGCGCGCTGGGCATTGGTCAAGACGAGGACGACACGGCGAAGCAGCGCGAGCTCTGGCTCACGGTTGAGGTGCCAGACGTTCTCTTCGCAGTAGTAGGGTTGATGCTTGCGCGCCATCTTCGAGCAGCGTACCCCCTGCGCTGCGACTTGACAAGGGCGATGGTGCGACGGTAATTTGAAGGTCGAATTGCGAAATTGACGGCCCACCAACCAACCCCAGGAGTAGCCCGTGCGACTCGCAGACCGCCTCCGAGAGGCGCGCCACCGGAGCTTTGTCGGACGTGACGACGAAATATCGGCGTTCGAGCGCGCCCTCGACGATCCGAGCTGTCCCTATTGCATCATCTACCTCTACGGCCCGGGCGGCGTGGGCAAGACGACGTTGCTTCACGAGTATGCGTATCGCTGCGCCCAGCGCGACGTTCCGAGTTTCTACCTCGACGGACGGAACGTCCAACCCTCTCCTGATGGGTTCTACGAGGCGCTACGCCTGATGTTCGGTCTTTCGGCGGATGCCTCGGTACTCGATCATCTGATGGCGATCGGCCCGCGGATGGTGTTTCTCCTGGACACCTACGAGATGCTGAAGCCGATCGACCGCTTCGTCCGCGAGGTCTTCCTACCCGAGCTGCCCGACGGAGCGATCATCGCGGTCGCTTCGCACGATCCGCCGGATCCGCTCTGGCGTGTCGACCCGGGCTGGCAGTCGCTGATACGGAGCGTGCCCGTGCGCAACTTCGCTCCGGGCGACGCGACGCGTTTTCTGGAGCGCGCCGGGATCGAAAAGCGGCGGGCGAGCGAGGCCCTCGGTTTCACTCATGGGCACCCGCTGGCGCTTTCCCTCGTCGCCGAGATTCTCGCCCGCGATCCCAGCGCTGAGCTGCGGCCCGAGTCGGCCTTCGTCGAGATGCGGACGCTGCTCGACAAGTTCCTCGAGCGCGTGCCGTCTGTGCAGCATCGCAACGCCCTCGAGGTCGCGTCGCTCGTCGCCGTCACGACACAACCGCTGCTCGGCGAGCTGCTCGAGGAGAGCGATACGCTCGAGCTCTTCGAGTGGCTGCGGGATCTCTCCTTCGTCGACGTCGATCCACGGGGGCTGACGCTGCACGACCTGGCGCGCGAGATCCTGCGCTTCGACCTGCGCTGGCGCAACCGACGACACTACGAGACCTTGCACGGGCGCGCCCGCAATTACTATATGACGCGCCTGGGCGAGTCGCAGGGCCTCGAGCAGCAGATGGTGCTCTTCGACTACGTCTATCTGCACCGTGACAACCCGGTCGTGAAGCCCTTCTTCGAGTGGCAGTCGAGCGGGTTGGTCGTCGAGCCGCTGCGCCCCGCAGACGTCCCCGCCGTGCTCGATATGGTGCGCGCTCACGAAGGTGCGGCATCGCTCGAGCACGCCAAGCACTGGATCGACCGCTTCCCCGCTTCGGTTCTCGTGACGCGCGAGCCGAGCGGAGAGGTCTGCGGATTTCTCCTCTCGCTGCCGCTGCACGAGCTCGCCCTCGACAAAGTCGCCGATCCCGCGGTGCGCATCGCGCTGCGCTATCTCTCGCAGAGTCACCCGCTGCGGACGAACGAGGTGGCGACCTACTTCCGCTACTGGATGGATCGCGACAAGTACCAATCCGTCAGCCCGACCCAGAGCGTGTTGTTCCTGAACATGGTACGGCACTATCTGACGACGCCCGGCCTCGCGTTCACCTTCGTCCCGGTCGTCGATACCGCGTTCTGGTCGCCCGTATTCGCCTACGCCGACCTGTTTCGCATCGAGAGCGCAGACTTCGAGGTCGACGGCCGCAGCTACGGCGTGTATGGCCACGATTGGCGCGCGGCACCGCCCCTCGCATGGCTGCAGCTGTTGGCGGACCGCGAGACCGCTGGTGAGGCGCCTCCCGCCGAGCTCCAATCGCCGGACACTCGCCTGGTCGTCCTCTCCGAACCGGACTTCGCACTGGCCGTGCGTGAGGCGCTGAAGAACTACTCCCATCCCCCGGCGCTGTCGGAGAGCCCCTTGCTGCGCTCGCGCCTCGTCGTACGTGCGGCAGACGGCGTCGATGACGAACACGCGCTGATCAGCGCCCTGCGCCGCTTGATCCGCGAGTCGGCGGCGCAGCTCTCCCAGAGCCCAAAGCTCGATCGGGCGTTTCGCGCGGTCGAACGGACCTATATTCAGCCCGCGCCGAGCCAGGAGGAGGCGGCGCACATCCTGGGGATGCCGTTTTCGACCTATCGACGCCACCTCAAGCACGGGATCGATCAGATCACCGATGTCCTCTGGCAGCGCGAGCTCAACGGCTAGTTGACGCCGTGGACGTCGTTTGCTTGCCTTCGCCTCGACCAACCCCTACTATGTTGGCATGAAACAACTCCAACATCGCCACTTGCCATCGGTTGGCCTCCTTCGCTTGGTCCTCTGCACGACGCTGCTCGCCCTCGGCGCCTGCGGCTCGAGCACGACGAGCCAGACGACGGGCAGCGACACGACCACCTCGGGCGACACGAACGCGGCGTGCACGGGCAATCTCTGCGCGGGCACGATGACGCCGACGTGGGCGCTCGAAGACTTCCAACCCGCGAGCGCCAAGTTCGGGCAGCAATACGGATTGGCCGAATTCCGCGGCCGCGCGCTGGTGGTCGCGCTGCTCTCTGGCTGGTGAGGCTACTGCCAGTCGCAGGCCTCTAGGCTAGAGGCCCTGAAAAATGAGCTCGCGGGCGAGGGTGTCGAAATCTACGTCGTGGCGATCAACTCGATCGACGCCGTCGACTATCAGCAGCCGCTGGTCGATCGCTGCACCTTCCCGCTGTTCCAGGACACCACCGAGGTGAACGCCTGGACGCTCCACGACGGACACAAAGACGACATCCTGATCTACGACAAGAACGGCGTGCTCTACGTTGCCTTGCCCAATGGCGGAGCCGTCAACACCAACCTCTCGACCCCCGAGGGGTACGAAAATCTGAAGAGCCGCGTCCTCGAAGCCCACAACCAGCCGTAGTCTCTCCGTCCCGTCGGCTTCGTTCGTCTCGGCCGCGTCAGTCGGCCTCCGTGTCTTCGTTCGCTTCGTGAGCGCGGAGCTGGGCGTTGGCCTCGTCGTGGCCCTCTTGCTCGGCGAGGAGCTGCTTGAGCACGGGCCCGAAGTCGAGGACCGAGCTCGGCAGGTGCCCTTCGGGAGGCGGCGGGCCCTCGATCTCGACCAGGCCGGCGTGGCGATGGCGGTCGCCGTCGAGGAAGACTTCGACGTAACTCTTCGGCAGCTGGATTTGCTTGGCTCCCCCGTCACGCAGGATGTACTCGTCGCGAAAACAGCCCGTGCGCAGCATCCGCCGATCGCCGAAGCCCCAGAGACCGGGGTCATGTCGGTGGCCGACGACGTAGACGCGCTGGGTCTCACTCGCTCGCAGCTCGTTGGTGTACTCCTCGCTCGCGGCGACGTCGGTGTCGACCGAGGCGAAGCGATAGACGATCTCTTTGATCATGCGCCAGGTGATGCGCCGCATCGGATCGTCGTCGGCGAAGAATTTCTGCACGTATTCTCGTGTCCAGTAGCGCCACGAGCGCGAAAGCAGAAGCTCTTTGGCTTCGGGCAGCGCGGCGAACAGCGCGCTCCCCGGACGCACACGATCGAGGTGGTAGAGCTTGGGGTAGAGCGGAACGGCGACCTCGAGCAGCGCCAGCGCGCCCCACGACAGGTTGAGCAGCCGCTGGCCGTCGCGCTCGAAGAAGGGGCGCTCGGCGTCGATCTTGAACATCTCGTCGACCTGCATCCCATGCTCGATGTGGACGTCGCCGACCTCGAGCTCGAGGCCGGGGAAGAAGAGCCGCTCGTCGGCGCCGATTCGACGCGCGAGGGCGCGCTGTAGCTCGGGGAAGAGCAGCTCGCAATCGTGGTTGCCGACGA
>JAGQJP010000700.1 GCA_020430585.1 Myxococcales bacterium
CGATCGCCGTGGTCAATCCCGTCGGCGACGTAATCGACCCGCGGTCCGGCGCGATCGTCGCGGGGGCGCGCCGCAGCGCGGACTCGACGGAGTTCGCGGACATCGCGGCGACGTTGACCGGGTTTCACGGGGCCTGGACAACCGACCGTGAGCTGGGCGACGGCGCGTCGGGCCCGCTCGAGAACACGACTCTCGTCGTGATCACCACCAACGCACGGTTGACCAAGCTCGAAGCGACCTTCGCCGCGGCCCTCGCGTCTCAGGCGCTACCGAGCGTCGTCTCGCCCGTGGGCACGAAGTACGATGGCGATCTGGTGATCGTGCTCTCCTGTGGTGATGCGCAGTCGAATCCGCATTGGGTGGGATTGACGGGTCAGCACGTGGTGCGTCGTGCGGTCCTTCGTGCGGCGGAGGAGGCGACGAGCCTGGGCGAGATCCCCTCGATGAGGGATCTCGCCAGCCGCCGTGGAGATGAACGGTGAGCCGAGCTCAGAACGGCGAGCTGCGCACGACCTGCTTGAGCGCATTCCAGCTGTCGTATGCGATGCCGCGGAAGATCACCGAATCCTCGGCGCTCTTGACGTGGCCTTCGAAATCTTTTGCAACGGCCTTCAACACATCGTCGAGCTGGTCGAGCCCATCGGCGTTTTCCTTGCCCTGTTCGGTCGCTTGGTGAAACGTATAGTAAAACTTTCCAAATCGTTTGCTGACGGAGAGCTTGTATGTCGCCATCGGGTGCTCCTTGATGTTCAATAACCTAGTGAATTCTTGACGAGTTTATTATGTGCATCGCCCGTTCCGAGATCAAGCATTTTTGCGCGCCCGTGAGTGCGATACAATGTGAGCGGCAATGACGCAGGTGATCGACCCCAGGCGCTTCGGAAAATACCAGATTCTCCGCCGAATCAGTATAGGCGGGATGGCCGAGGTGTACCATGCCGTTTTTACCAATGATCAGGGGTTCGAGAAGGAAGTCGCCGTCAAACGTATCCTTCCGCTGATGGATCAGGAGCAGTCCTTCACCGAGATGTTCATCCACGAAGCGAAGCTCGCCTCGACCTTGAACCACGCGAACATCGCCCAGATCTACGAGTTGGGCGAGATCGGAAACTCCTACTTCATCGCGATGGAGTATATCCACGGCGAGACGGTGCGGGCGGTGATCCGTCGAATGAACGCTCTCGGCGCGCGCGTCGACCCCTGGCTCGCGGCGCGGATCGTCGCCGATGTCGCCAGCGGTCTGCAGTACGCCCACCAGAAGCGGGGCGTCGACGGGCAGGCGCTCGACATCGTGCACCGCGACATCAGCCCACAGAACGTCATGCTCTCGTTCAACGGCCAGGTCAAAGTGATCGACTTCGGAATCGCCAAGGCGACGGGCCGCGCGTTTCAGACGCGTTCGGGGATCGTCAAGGGCAAATGCTCCTATATGGCGCCTGAGCAGATCCGCGGCCGCCCAGTGGATCATCGGACCGACATCTTCGCCCTCGGTATCGTCTTCTTCGAGCTGCTCAGCGGTGAGAAGCTCTTCGACGGCACCGACGTCGGTGAGATCATGGACAAGATCACGGAAGAGCCGATGGATCCGCACTGGGCTCGCCTACCTCCCGATCTGCCCGCCGATCTGCGGGGCATTTTGCAGAAGATGCTCGAGCGCGACGCCGATCGGCGCTACGAGACCGCCGCCGTCGTGCATCGCGATCTGATGAACGCGATCCTCTCCTGCGAGAAAGAGCCCGGGGCCGATGCGATCACGATGCTGCTGCTCCGGCTGTTCCCCGACAGCAGCGACGACCGGAAGCTGATCGAGGAGTATGCCGCCAAACAGCGAGAGCTGCTCGATTGCGCCGAGGACCGCGGCGAAGAGACCACCGATCAGCAGCATATCGGCGAGGGCACGGGTGTCTTCGCGACCGACGGGCTGACGATCGACGACATTCGCGAGAAACTCGCCGATGTCTCCCCGCAAGGCGCCGTGCCGTCGGCGATCGCCTTGAATGACGTCGCGCCGACCTCGGGAGCGATGGCCGAGGGCACCAATTGGCTCGCCTGGAATTTGATCATGACACTGGCGCTGGTGGGTCTGCTGATCTGGTTGGTCGGCAGCTGGCTGTGAGCGCGGAGCGACGTTCGAAACGTCAACGAGGCCCGATACGGTGAGCTCAGGAAAACAGAAAGAGACCGAACGTCTCGGTGGACCGCGGGACGTCAGCGCCTCGCCTCGCTGCACACCCGCGATTCTGGCCAACGGGATGCGGGTCTACGCCGTCGAGATGCCGCATCTGCACACCGCCAGCGTGGCGCTCTATGTTCGCTGCGGCTCGCGCTTCGAGACGCGAAAAACCAACGGAATCTCGCACTTTCTCGAGCACATGGTGTTTCGCGGAACCGCGCGATATCCCGATGCGTACCTGCTCAACCGCTGTTTCGACCGACTCGGCAGCTCGCTCGACGCGACGAGCTTTCGCGACTGCACGTCATTTTCGATTCACCTGCGACCCGAGGGCGTCGACGAGGCGTTGCGCTTGATCGCCGACGTCGTCAGCAGCCCGACCTACCAGGGGCTCGACATCGAGCGCAACGTACTGATCGAGGAGACCCTCGAGTATCTCGACGAGGATGGGCGAAACGTCGATCTCGACGACCTCGAGAAGGCCCTGCGTTGGCCGCGCCATCCGCTGGGAATGACGATCACGGGTCCGGTGGCGAATCTCGAGCGCTTCGACGCCGAGGATCTCGACGCGCATCGTCGGCGCTTCTACGTCGCCTCGAACATGGCGCTCGCCGTGGCCGGTCCGATCGATCCCGAGTCGATCGTGCGCGCCGTGGACCGCCACTTTGGCTCGGTCGCGAGCGGGACGCCGGCGCCGCTCAAGCCGCTCAGCCGACCCGGGAAGGTGCTCTTCCGCCGCGTGCGAAACGACAACAACCAGACCGAGCTGCGGGTCAGCTTCGAGACCGTCCCCGCAGGACATCCCGACGAGCTCGCCTGCGAGCTGGCGCGGGCGATCCTCGACGAAGGAATGACCAGTCGCCTCCAGCGTCGCGTTTGCGACGAGCGGGGTTTGGCCTACGACGTCCGCTGCACGATCGAGTCCTATGCCGACGTCGGCCTGTTCTGCCTCGACGGGACGATCTCTCATCATCGCAGCTGGGACCTGCTCGAGCAGTTCGCCGATCTGCTCGTCGAGTTGAAAGACGAGCCTGTGGCGGATGACGAATGGGAGCTGGTGATGTCGCGTGCGCGGTGGGCACTACAGACGGCGCTCGACGATGTTGATTCCGTGGCGCATTGGTATGCTGGCACCGCGATGTATCGACCCGCCGAGCACTTGACCGCTCGCTTGGGCCAGCTGGAATTGATTTCGCCGGCTGATTTGCAGCGCGTTGCGCGTCGGTACTTCGTCCCGGAACGGTTGGCCGTCGTTTGTCTCGGCCAGGTCTACCCCCGCGAGATCAAGCGATGGCGAGACGATCTCCCGCAGCGCTTTCTCTGATGCCTGAGTTTTGGGGCGAATGTCCCGTTTTTCCGGGGGAAGTACCCCGAGGATA
>JAGQJP010000701.1 GCA_020430585.1 Myxococcales bacterium
CCCCGATAACCCCTGCGAGGAGTGCATCAGCTCGGTCTCCCAAACCGGCTGGTCGCCCGACGATACGAACACCTGCGACGACGACAGCGTCTGCACGACCGGCGACCGCTGCGAGGGCGGCCACTGCGTGGGCGACGAGGTCAAGTGTCAGGACGACAACAACCCCTGCACCGACTCGATCTGTGATCCCAAGCTCGGTTGCCAGCAGGTCAACAACAACAACGAGTGTGACGACGGCAACCCCTGCACCGTCGGCGATCGATGCGACGGCGGCTCTTGCAAGGGCGGCGGACCGAAGACCTGCGACGATGGAGATCCATGCACCGACGACCAGTGCGACCCGAACACGGTCGACGGTTGTGTCTACACCGGCCACAGCCGCAACTACAACACGGTCGACGGCAAACAGGTGCCGATCGAGTGTGATCTCGACATCTGTACGCGCAACGACCGATGCTCTCTCGGGAAATGCGTTCCCGGCACGGACAAGCTCGCCTGCGACGACGGCAACCCCTGCACCGACGACATCTGCGATCCGAAGAGCGGCTGCCGTGTCGAGTTCAACCCGAAGGGGTGCGACGACAAGAACGCCTGCACGACGGGCGACTTCTGCCAGAACGGGCGCTGCCTGCCAGGCCCGACGCTGAAGGACTGCAACGACAACAACCCCTGCACCGTCGACAGCTGCGATCCGAAGAACGGCGCCTGCATCAACGACGACACGAAGACGCCGACCGGAACGCCCTGTCAGGTCTTGGACGAGAACAACAGCTACGAGCCCGACGTCTGTGCCGTCAAAGGTGAGTGCAAGTCGCCCGGGACCGGGCTGAAGAAGCGCTGCCTCGAGACCGAGCAGCTCAGCTGCGAGGACAACAACCCCTGCACCGTGAACGTCTGCGACTCTGTCGAGGGCTGCAAGATCGAGCTCGTCGCCGACAACACACCCTGCGACGACAAGGATGACTGCACCGACCCGGACGTCTGCAAATCCGGCGTCTGCCAGGGCACGCCGAAGACGGCGGCATGCAACGACAACAATCCCTGCACGATCGACTCCTGCGAGAAAGACCAGGGCGGCAACTGCTCGCACACGCCGATCGTCTCGGCGACCTGCAACCCGGTGCTGCTCCTCGTCGGCCCGGCGCGCGGCTCGATGGTCGATGGCGCGGCGAAGACCGTCAACAATTCGGGCTCGGTGGTCGGCGGCTTCGATCCGAAGTCCAGGATCGACAGCACGAACAACACGATCACCTGGACCGGCGTCGTCTCGTCGAATGCCGTGCCGCGCTCGAGCCTGACGCTGAAGATCAACGGCGTCAAGACCTCGTTCAATCTCTCGACGGGCGCCTTCACCTATGTCCAAGACGCCAAGCAAGGGATGAACCTGATGATCGTCGAGGTCGAGGACACCCTGAAGAACCCCGACGGGACGTCCAACCCGAACCGCGTGACCAAAGTCGTGCGCTCGTTCTACTACTCGAAGACGTACTACGTCCCGCAGATCTCGAACCTCGCCGCCGGGATGGTCAACCACGGGATGCAGCTGTTCCTCGCCGAGAACCCGATCTGGACCACCGACTTTCGACAGATCTTCGAGAGTGTCGTCGGCGCGATCGACTTCAACGCGCTGATCCCGAGCCCTGCGGCGACGCAGTCCGTGCTCTGGTGCGACTACAAGGTCTACATCAAGAACGTGACCTACACGGGGGTCGAGATGATCCTCGACACCAAGCCCGGGTTCCTCTTCATCACGTTGAAGATCAAGGGCTTCAAGGCGAACTACAACACCTCCTCGGGCTCGTTCTGCCCCGACTTCTCGGGACAGGTGCGCGCCACCGAGATCGTCGTGACGACGAACGTGACGATCACCGTCAACAGCGCCGGCAACGTGACGGCGACCCTCGAGGGGACGCAGGTCGCGATCAACGGCTTCTCGATCGACGACAACAACTGGCTCGCCGACCTGATCATCGGCCTCTTCCAGGGCACGATCAAGAACCTCCTCGAGAACGAGCTGCGCAAGACGATGGGCCAGCAGATTCCGAAGCTCCTCGGCGACGCCTTCTCGCAGCTGACCTTCAACCAGAGCTTCCCGATCGCCCCATTCTTCGGCACGGGGAGCCCGATCATCGTGACGCTCTCGACGAAGCCATCGGGCTTCGACTTCACCTCGTTCGGAGGCACCTTCAAGCTCAAGGCGACGGGCGCGACGGCGCAGATCATCAGCAATCACAAAGAGGGCTCGATCGGGCGCTCGAATTGCCTCGGCGTCACCGAGAGCTTCGACCTCTCGACGGTCTCGAGCTACCCGCTGCGGGTCGCTCTCCACGACGACGTCTTCAACCAGCTGCTCTACTCGGTCTGGACCGGGGGCCTGCTGCGCGGCAAGCCGGATCTCGGCGCGAACATCCCGGCTGAGCTCAGCGATCTGACCGTCGACGTCGACTTCCAGCTCCCGCCGATCATCAGCGGCTGCCAGACTGGGGTCCGCGAGATGCAGATCGGTGACATCAAAGTCAACGCGAGCTTCAAGTTCGCCGGACAGCAGGTGAGCCTGTTGATCTACGCCTCGATGAAGGTCACCGCAAACCTCGCGGTCGTCGTCGAGAATGGCCAACAGAAGCTCTCGATCCAGCTCTCGGTGCCGAGCGCCTGCACCTCGAACCCGACGGGGGCGACCTGCACCAGCTGGCTCGACAGCCACATCTTCTTCGAGATCGCCTCGATCAACCAGGAGCTCGTCGGCGCCCGCTCGGAGTTCGAGAAGCTTCTGCGCGAGAAGGTGCTGCTCGAGTTCATCAAGGGCTTCGGCGGCTCGGCCCTCGGCGGGTTCCCGATCCCCGAGATCGATCTCTCGACGCTCGGCAGCGGCGTGAACAAGAAGCTCAAGCTCGATGTCAAATCGTTGCTGTACCAGAAAGGCTACAACATCCTCAGCGGGAACTTGGCCCCCTAACCGGCGCGGAGCACCGAACATGAAACGAAGCATTCGATTCCTACTCGCCGTGTGGCTGGTCTTCGCGCTCGCCTGTACCTCGTCGAGCAACAAGAAGCTCGACGCGACAGAGAGCGACCAGACCTCGAGCGGAGACCAGACGCAGGCCGATACGGCGACGAACGACGACGTGAGCCAGGCCGACGGCGACGATATGGGCGCGCCGGAACCGGACACGAGCAACGAACCGGACGCCGTAGACGGCTGGAACCCAGAGATCGGCTGCCAATACGAAGGTCAGCCGTGTGACGACGAGAACGCGTGCACCCACACCGACAAGTGCGGCGCCGATCTCAAGTGCGCCGGCACCGCCTATACCTGCGACGACGGCCGCGAGTGCACCGACGACAAATGCGACGGAAACGGCTACTGCATCTTCACGGTCAAGAAGGACAAGTGTTTCATCAACGGCGTCTGCCACGAAGCGGGCAAGGTCAATCCGAAGAATCCCTGCGTCGAATGCGTCCCGACGACGTCGAACACCGAATGGACCGCCGACGACACCAACAGCTGCGCCAACGATAGCGTCTGCACGAAGAACGAGCGCTGCGAGGGTGGCACCTGTGTGGTCGATCACATCAACTGCGACGGGGGCAATCCTTGCAAAGTCTACAGCTGTGACCCGAAGAAGGGCTGCCAGGAGACCCTGCGCGAGGGGCCCTGCGAGGACGGCGATCTCTGCAACGGCACCGAGATGTGCGTCAACGGGACCTGCATGCCCGCTGTCGCACCGACCGATTGCGACGATGACAACCCCTGTACGAAGGACTCCTGCGATTCGAAGGTCGGCTGCATCCACGAGGCGATCGCCGGAACCTGTGAGACCGCCAACAAGTGCGTGGCGATCGGCGTCTGCAAGGACGGGGCGTGCGATCTGTCGCCCTCCAAGACCTGCGCGTCGAGCGACGACTGCGGCGCCAAAGAGCTCTGCTACAAGGGCGAGTGCGTACCGCTCAAGAATTGCGACGATGGGAACAGCTGCACCGAGGATCTCTGCGAGCCGTCGATCGGTTGTTACACGCAGCTCGTCCAGGACGCCTGTTGTACCGGCAGCGTCAACGCCTGCGACGACAAGAACGCCTGCACCACCGACACTTGCATTCCGGGCAATCCGGGAGAAGATCCGACCTGTACGCACGAGAACAATACGGCGAGCTGTGATGACGGCGACCCCTGCACCGTCAACGACACCTGCGCCAACGGCGTCTGTAAAGGTACCCCGAAAGATTGTGACGACAAGAACCCCTGCACCGATGACAGCTGCGTCGCCGGCAACTGCGTCCACACGGCGCGCACCGGAACCTGCGACGACGGTCGCGCCTGCAGCACCAACGACAAGTGCGTCAGCGGCAAGTGCGTCGGTGACGAGACCGGGTGTCAATGCACGCCGAGCTTCTCCAACGACGTGACGAAGATCACCTCGATGCAAATCGGCTCCAACGGGCAGCCCGGCGAGGGGTTGAACGTCGACGAGCTCTCGACGTGCGCCCCGACCACGAACTGCTCGGCAGGAATCGACAACGCGATGTCGGGGTTCGCGGCGTTGGCCAATACCCAGCTGGCGACGGCGCTGACGAGTGGGCAGATCTTGTTGCTCCTCGAGGCGAAGAACATCAAGTACGACGGTACGACGTTCTCGCTCAGCCTGCACCAAGGCCAGCTCGATCCGGCGAACGCGGGCTGCAACGTCCAGACCCAGACCTGCCAGTACAAAGTCGCCAAGGACGGGATCGACGGCGACAGCTGCCTCCCGAAAATCATCCTGGCGAACGCCCGGATCACCGGAAACACATTGACCGCTGGCGGAGCGTCGAAGCAGTACTCGTTCGCGCTTGCGATTCCGCTCTCGGAGGGGTTGGAGATTCCGATCAATATCCTGTACGCCCACGTCGAGGCCACCGTGACCAAGAGCGGCAGCACGCTCACGGGGTTGAACGGTTTGATCGGCGGTGCGGTGATCAAGTCCGAGATGCTGGCGGCGATCGACGCGATTCCACCAGAGAAGTTCGCCGAGCTCGGTTTCTCGAAGGACCTGGTGAAGAACATCCTCAATCTCGCCGTCAAAGCCGATCTGACGATCGACGGCAAGGAAGCGGCGTCGATCGGGCTCAAATTCAGCTCGATCAAGGCGACGATCACCGGAACCTACTAATCCACCCCATTTCCGTCGAGCATTCGCATTTCGCCGGCGACTCCGCTACAATTGGAAGTGTGAGAACGATTCGAACGACGGCCATGCGCCACATCGGCTTCCTCCTGCTCTCCCTGTTGCTCGGGCTCGCCCTGACGGCCTGCGGGGCCCTCTCGGAATCGCCGCTCGACGGCGGCAGCACCGCCGACACGACATCTCTCTGGGACACCTCGGCCGGCGACCTCTACGTCGAACCCGACGGCACGACCTCGAGCTCCGACGCGACCGCCGATGTCAGCGCCGAGGACAGCACCCCGGCGCCCGACGTCGTCACGAGCGCCGACGTCGTCGTGACCGTCGATCTCGTCAGCGCCCCGCACCCACCGATTCGCATCGTGCTTCCGATCTCGACGGCGGTCGACAAACCAACGTTCGAAGCCTTCGTGCGGGCAAAGGACAACCTCAAGTGGCTCCTCGAGTTCAGCACGGCCAAACAGGACGCCCAAGAGCCGCGGCTCGTGTTGCAGCTCAGCGGCGAGATCGCGATGCTTCTCGCGGGAAAGCTACCTCCGACGTTCAGCGTGGAGCCCGCCGTCTTCGCCGGCCAGGTCAAAGAGGCGAACAAGCTCCTTCAGAGCTGGCTCGATGCGAGCCACGAGCTGTCGAGCGAAATTCCTGCGACCGTATTCGACCAGGGAAAATCGCTCTGGACGCCGCTCGACATCTCCGAGACCCCCGACCCCTGCGTGTCGATGGATTCGATCAGCGAGCCGACGACGGCGGCGATGTTGTTGAACTGGCAGAGCCATATCTCCGCGATCGATGGGTTGATCGACCAACTCCTCGCCGCTGGAACGAGCAACCCGACGCTCGTTCTCAATCTCGTCCGTGCCACGCTTCCCTTCGACGCCGAGAATCGCTACCTGATGCTCAGCGGGCAGCTCTCGTATGGCGAGCTGGCCCTGACCCACGGATTCGGCGCCGATCTCTCCTCGAGCGGGCTGTGCTTCGAGCGCCTCTTCGGCCATTCGCCCTGGGATCCCTGGCGCGCCTCGTCGACGCAGCTGCTGAAGAACGACCCGAGCTCGCCGCTGCTCGTGCTTCCGCAGCTCGGAATCCTCGGCGGCTCGGAGTCACCGGTGGCCGAGCACAGCCTCGACGCCGTGAGGCGACAGTTCGTCCAGCAGGTCCTCGAGCGAAACTACCAGATCGACGCCAAGTTGCCGCCTCGGACCTGGTTCTTCGCGATCGGAGCGCGACTCGGCGAGCTGGGGGCACCCGATTCGAACGTTGCGACCCTTCCGCGCCGCGAGCAATGGAAGGAGCTGATCGAGTGGCTGAACGCGCACTTCGTCGATCAACCTTACGTCGAAGGCGTCTCGGTGGCGCGCTACGGCTCCCTGCGTGAGGTGCTGGCGAACGAGAAGACGCCGACCCCGACACCAGCGCCGACCACCGTGGGTGACACGCGGTTCAGCTACGACTTGAAGTACGCCAATTTCGAGGCCGATCCCAAGCTCTACCCCTATCACCTCGCCGGCCTGTCCAGGGCGTTGATCAACTCGCACTTCACCAGCTTCGTCGACGAGCTGCCCGGAACCTCGCGCGGCGCCGTGTTCGAGGTCTGCCCGGACGCCCGCCGCGGTGAGGCGCAATGTTACTGGCGAGCCGAGAACGAGATCGGCACCCAGGGCTGCTTCTCGACGCCGCTACACGACGCGCTCACGCCCGACGCCCAATTGCGCTGCGCGACGCGCAAGATCGTCGTCCTCTGGTCCTCGGGGACCGAAGAGCTCGTCGATCTCTCCAAGACCAAGCTCTACGTCCTCCCCGAGAGCGCACGCGACGGCTTGGGCGACCACCCCCTGAGCGTTCCCGTAACGGCGGTACCCGTCTCGTCCAACCCGACGATCCTGCAACTGAAAACGGACTGAGCCGGGACGCGGCAGCGTTTGCAAAAGCGCCCGACTTCGAGTACAGATGAAGTGTCGCCGGGAGCGGAGATCCACCCCGGCGGCCCGCCACGCGACGGCATTCCCGCCATCGAC
>JAGQJP010000702.1 GCA_020430585.1 Myxococcales bacterium
GCCTCGATCTGCTCTACAAGGCGGGCTTCGACCCCGAAGGGTTGCCGACGTTCTTCGACCGACTCAAAGAGCTCGAGAAGCAGCACGGCTCGGTCCCGACCTTCGTCTCGACGCACCCGGCGAGCGATGATCGCGCCAAGACGCTACGCCAGATGATCAAGAAGCGGGGAAAGGCCAAGATCGTCGCTCTGAAGGTGAGCTGGAAAGAGGTCAAGTCGTCGCCCTGCAACCCGATTCGCTTCACGCTTCCGGACAAGGACGTCGGCGAGGTACCGCCGCTCGGGCCGGGAGGGCCGAACCAGCCACCGACGAAAGGGCCGGGCGTCGACCCGAACCAGCCGCCGACCGGACCAGGGCGACAGCCCGGGCTGCCGAAACCGAACACGCCGCCGAATCAGCCGCCGAGCGATCCCCATACGGGTGAAGGCGGTGGTGGCTCGTAATGCGGTGCGGAGACAAGCGATGGAGCGCCCCGACTACTTCCTGACGACGCGCCGCGTGGGTTTTCGCCGCTGGCGCGAGACGGACCTCCCACTCGCGACGGCGCTCTTGGGTGACGAGGCCGCGCTCGATGGTTGAGATGATGACCAGAACACGCCAGCTCCAGCGAACGATTCCCAAGAGCGGCCAGCCGATTCCCGCGATCGGGCTCGGCAGCTGGCAGACCTTCGACGTCGGGCGCTCGGCGTCGGATCGCGCGCCACTGGCGGCGGTGCTCAAAGCCTTCGTCGGCTTCGGCGGGGCGGTCGTCGACAGCTCCCCGATGTACGGCCGCTCCGAGGCGGTGCTCGGCGACCTCTCGAGTCAGCTGCGCCTTAATGACAAGCTCTTCGTCGCGACCAAGGTCTTTACCAGCGGCCAACGGCGGGGCGTCGCGCAGATGCGCCAGTCCCTGCGGCGATTGCGTCGAACGCGGATCGAGCTGATGCAGATTCACAACCTCGTCGACTGGCGGACGCAACTCGCGACCCTTCGCGCCTGGAAAGCGGCGGGCACCTTTCGCTACATCGGCGTGACGCACTACACGTCGAGCGCCTTCGATCAGCTTGCAGGGGTGATCGCCGCAGAAGAGCTCGATTTCGTCCAGCTTCCCTATTCGATCATCCGCCGCGAGGCGGAGCGAAAGCTGCTGCCGCTGGCTCAGAAGCGGCGCGTGGCGGTGCTGGTCAACCGACCCTTCGAGGCTGGGGCTCTCTTTGCGCGGACACGAGGTAGACCGATCCCGACGTTCGCGCGACCGTTCGCCGACAGCTGGGCACAGCTCTCGTTGAGCTTCATCCTCGCCCATCCAGCGGTGACCTGCGTGCTGCCTGCGACGAGCAAGCTGGCCCATCTCGTCGACAATATGGGCGCGGGCCTGAAACGACTGCCCGACGCGGCGGAGCGCCGGAAGGTGGCGGCCCTCTTCAGTTCCTGAAGTATTGGCGGATCGCGGCGAGCGTCGCTGTCGGGTTTTCGGCGACCATGTAATGACCGGCGTTGGGGATCACGACCAGCTGCACGTCGTGGAACAGTGGCAGGTGGCGCTTCTGCCAGACGACGCCGATCAAACGATTGCAGCTGCTCGCGACGAGCAGGACCTTGCGGGGAAACGTCTTGAGATTTTTCGAAAAATCGAACACGAAATGTTTGCCTTCCGCGTCCATCCCGCTCCTGGCGATCAGACGCGCGGCGCGCCCCCCCATCCGCCAGACCGTGGTCAGCTCGGGCCGAATCGTCTCCCCGCAGAAATAGCCCTTCGTCGGGAGATCGATGTCTTTGACGCCGATCAGCTTCTGCACGAAGTAGTCATCCGCCGCGTCGTCGTCGGGGAGCGAGAGCTTGCGCGACTCGAAGAAGGTCCGAGCGATCAGCCAGAGGGTACGCGCCGTCATCGGAGGCAGGAAGCCGTTGGTCGCCTTGAACAGCTCGTCGCCCATCGCCGGCGTCAAGAATCCCGGCTCGGCGAGCACCGCCTGCGCGACCTGCTGCGGATGGCGGCCGAGGTAGGCGGCGACGAGCATCGCACCGAAGGAGTGTCCGATCAGACGCACCGGACGGCCGCGCCCAAAGTGGGTCACCATCGCGTGGAGATCGTCGAGGGCCTGCTCCGCGGTGAGCTGCGCAGAGGGGACGCGCGCCGAGAGGCCCGAGCCGCGCTGGTCGTAGAAGATCACGTAGTAACGGTCCGCGAGCGCCTTCAAGCCGAGCAGGTAGCGAGAGTCGGCGCCCGGCCCCCCGTGGACGACGATCACCGGCGGTCTGTCGGGCGATCCGAAGCGCAGACAGTGAAATCGCGTGCCGTTGAGGTCGATCTGCGGCAGCGACGCGTCATCGCTGACGGTCTTGGGCAGCTGGTACGCGGGCTTCGAGACGAGATACAAGACGCCGATGAAGATGCCGAGCAAACCCAACGAGCTGCCCAGCACGATCGCCCCGATCTTGAACGCTCTGTTCATCCGCTATCCTCAGCGCGGAATACGACCGGCGGCGCGCAGCGCGTCGAGCAAGAGCGTCGCTGCGCTCCCCGGGCGAAATGGCCCGAATCCGTCGAGCATGTAGCGCACGTCGCCGTCGACGAAGACCAGCAGCTCGCCGTAGTGCGTCGATGGGTTCGCGGGGATCGTCCGTTTCTCGCGCCACGCCCGGTCGGCGA
>JAGQJP010000703.1 GCA_020430585.1 Myxococcales bacterium
CTCGTTTGCCCAGATTCAAAATTGAGCCAAAGCGTTTCCAGACTCGGCGGTACCGGCTGCTCTGCGACCACCGGGAAGTAGCAGTCAAGGTAGTCGTGATCGTAGTCATAGACGAATTGCGGACCAAGCACGCTCATGTTCGCAGTGAATTCGAATGCCTCGAAGCCAGCGGGAAGTACCACGGTGGTTGGTGTGTCTGTTCCATTCGAAACGAACATTTTCAGGTTTTGCGTGTCCCAGATCAGAATATCGCTGCAACCGAGAGCTCCGATCGCGAATGGCGAGTACGGCAATGCCGTGGTGGGTCTGGGAAGAGGCGAGAGCGGGAGATCGCTCGTCGGATCACCGACGAAGACATCGAACACATCGTCGTCTGCGAAGTTCCCCACGAAGTAGGCCAGCCCCTTGGACGGATCCTTTGAATCGAGCACTCGACCGATCGTCCTCACTTCGACGCTCGTGCGGTCCGTCACCGTCGGGGAGAGCTTTCGTTTCACATAGGTGGTATTCGTCAAATCAAACGACCAAACCTCTTCGATCCCCTTTGTCTCGAGGGCGCCAGATACGACGATCGCGTCAGGCCAAACGCTGATATCCTTCACTGAAAGATTGCTGTTCGGAGGATCGGGCGCCAATACGGTCGGGGACGGCGTTGGCGAGGTCCACGTGACCTCGCGGAGCTCGAATACATCCGCGAAAATCTCCGTGCGGTAGAACAGTTTATCACCGACCGTCGCGATCTCGCCAACGAGACCGCGATACTCGTTGTCGAGAACCGTACGTTTAGCCAGGCCTACGACGACGTCAGGCGCGATGTACGAGTCTTCGCCGTCCGAGCCGACCGCGTCGTTTCCGTCTGGGCCCGCGGTATCGTCGCTCAGCGCATCGCCTCCTTGATCGAGCTCGACGAGATCGGTGTCAGCCCCGAGCGAGTCCTCACTGTTCGTATCGTCGATGTCCGCGAGAACATCGGGCTGGTCAGAATCGGATACGCCGTCGAGACCAGGCTCCTTCGCGTCGCCGGCCAGACTGTCGTCGGGTTGGGAGGAATCCAACTTCGTGTCGAGGGTGGCTACATCGTTCGAGTCCGGTCCCGGCGCATCGGCCACCACCGTGTCCGCAGTCGACGAACTATCTCCTGAGAGGCCAGCATCCCGCGGCTTGATGCGCTCGGGAAGGCAGGCGGAAAAAAGCACCAAGAGCGAAGCGGCTATTGCGACGCGAAAGCTATGACAACCCATTTAAGCCTCCGATTTGGGTGTAGGCTAGCACGCCTTGGCTGCGGGAGCAACGCCTTTTGATGACGTTACACGCGACGTCGACGTCGAGTAGACGTGTGTGGGCGCGGGT
This sequence comes from Myxococcales bacterium, assembly GCA_020430585.1. Classification (GTDB taxonomy): domain Bacteria; phylum Myxococcota_A; class UBA9042; order JAGQJP01; family JAGQJP01; genus JAGQJP01. The sequence continues at coordinate 1,351 of JAGQJP010000703.1, forward strand.
TTGAGGTCGCTTGGCTGGTGGTTTGGGGCGGGGTGAGCTATGCTGATCGCTGGTGAACTGGCAGCGCCCGTGAGGAGGTCGACGAATGGCACGCTCGAAGAACCACCTTCGGATCGCACCGTCGGAGCCGCAAAGCAACCGAGTGAGCCGGCTGAAGGCCGGGGTGCAGTCGGCGAAGCCGGCGATCTGCACGGAGCGGGCGTTGATCTGGACCGAGTACCACAGGCGGCGTGAGAATCGCGAGAAGCCGGCAGAGCTGACGATGGCCGAGGCGCTGAGCGAGGTCTTGGCGCGCAAGACGATCGCGATCCATTCCGAGGAGCTGATCGTCGGCAACTACAGCTCCAAGCGGGTCGGGGGCTCGATCTATCCCGAGCTTCACGGCATTCCGATGCTCGAGGACCTGTTGCGTTTCGGCTCGCGCGAAACCAACCCCCTCGAGATCAGCGAGCGCGAGATCCTCCAGCTCTTGGCAATCGTTCCGTTCTGGCTGCCACGCTTCCTCGCATTGCGGGCGCATCGCTCACCCCTCGATGCGGCGCGCTTCGTCCTCGGGCAGCTGCGCGGCGACGAGTACCTCGTCAACGAGGTCGGTGGCATCTCACACGTCGCGCCGGACTACCAGACCCTGATCAACCGCGGCTGTGAAGGGCTGATCGAGGAGGCTCGGGCGCGGCAACAGGAGCTGCCGATCGACTCGCAGCCCTGGCGCTTCCTCGAAGGGGTGACGATCGTCCTCGAGGGCCTGGCCCGTTTCGGCGAACGCTACGGCGAGCTCGCCGAGCAGCTGGCCGCCGATGAGCTCGACGAGACGCGACGACGCGAGCTGGAAACGATCGCCGAGAGCTGTCGCCAGGTTCCGCGCCGACCGGCGCGCACGTTTCGCGAGGCGCTGCAGTCGCTCATCTTCGCGCAGATCGCGATCAACCTCGAGAGCCTCGACAACTCGGTCTGCCCGGGGCGCATGGACCAGTACCTCCATCCCTTCTATCAGCGCGACCTCGAGGCGCGGACGTTGACCAAGGCCGAGGCCAAAGAGCTGATCGCCTGCTTCTCGATCAAGATGTGCGAGATCGTCCCGGTCTTCTCCGAACGGATCACGCGCTTCCACGGCGGGATGTTCAATGGCCAGGTCGTCACCGTCGGCGGCGTCGACGCCCAGGGCGAAGACGCGGTCAACGAGCTGAGCTACCTCTTCCTCGACGTGATGGACGAGCTGCGAATGCGTCAGCCGAACTACCACGCCCGGCTCCACGCCGACGCGCCGACGCGCTATCGGATGCGGCTGAGCGGCATGCTCGCCTCGGGGAGCAACTCGCCGGCGCTCTACAACGACGCGGTGATCATTCCGACGATGCTGCAGAACGGCTACACGCTACGGGACGCGCGAAACTACACGGGCGTCGGCTGTGTCGAGCCGGTCTGCCAGGGAAAGAGCTTCTCCTCGACCGACGCGGCGCTGGTCAACGTTCCGCTCCTGCTCGAGCTGGCGCTCAACGAGGGGCGCCGCTTCGGCCACTGGACGCGGGTCGGAGCGAAGACGCCGCCCGTCGAGGCGATGCGCTCGATCGACGATCTCGAGGCGGCGTTCGAAGCGCAGCTCGAGGCGCGGATCGAGCGGCTCGTCACCGACCTCCACGCCGTCGAACGGGCCAATCGCCGCCTCCACCCGACGCCGCTGACGAGCGCCCTGCTCGACGGCTGCATCGCCTCGGCGCGCTGCTCGACGGCGGGCGGGGCGACCTACAACTTCTCGGGCGTGCAGTGCGTCGGCCCGAGCGACACAGGTGACGCGTTCTACGCGATCGAGCAGCTGGTCTTTCGGCACCGGGAGCTGAGCATGCGCGATCTCGTGCGCCTGTTGGAGCGCAACATCGACGACGCCGCCTGGCTCGCGCGAATGCGGAACCTGCCGAAGTTCGGCAATGACGTCGAAGAGGTCGATCGCTACACCCAGTACGTGATCGAGCGCTTCGCCGACGCGCTGGCACGCCACCGCAATACCCGCGGCGGGCCCTACACGACGGGCCTCTACTCGGTCACCTCACACCAGTACTTCGGTGAGGTCACGGGCGCCCTCCCCAACGGACGCCGACGAGGCGAGCCCTTCTCCTCGGGGATCGCCCCCGGTAACGGGATGGATCGCCGCGGCCCGACAGCGGTGCTGAACTCGATGAATCGCCTCGACTTCAGCCGGGCGGCGAACGGTATCAACTTCAACCTGAAGTTCGATCTCCACGACCTGCGCAGCCCCGCGGGACAACACGTCCTGGGCAGCCTGGTGCAGACCTATTTCGACCGCGGCGGGATGCAGGTGCAGGTCAACGTGGTCGACCCAGGAATGCTGATCGAGGCGCGGGATCATCCCGAACGATACCCGAACCTGCTCGTCCGCATCTCGGGCTACTCGGCGTACTTCAACGATCTGACGCCCCAGATGAAGGACGAGCTGATCCGACGCAGCAGTATGAGCCTCAGCGCCCTTCGAACTTGATCTCGCCAGCGGATTTCGCTATGGTCAGTCCTTTTGATGCCGCGTGACGCACCACCGGGAGCCAAAAATGAAGCGATTTCCATTTGATTCAGCGATCGTGACGCGAATTGTCGGACTCTGTGTTCTGGCTCTGGTCAGCGTCGGCTGTCCCTCGAGCCACACGGTTGTCGACGACGATACGAGCATCATCACGCCCGATACGACGACGACGTTCGACACCGCGCCACAACCGGACACGGTGACGAGCTTCGACACCACGCCTCCGACAGACCTCGTGATCGGCGGCGATACGTCGCAGCCGGTCCCCGAATACTCGGTGCGCAAGCTGCAGTTGGCCGAGTCGTCGACGGTCTGCCCACCTCTGGGCACGTCGCAAGAGCCGCCGCTCCAAGAGCTCGGTCAGGTCGAGGTGCGCAACGTGATCGTTACCGCACCGATCCACAGCGCGAGTAGCGACGGAACCCTCGAACGCTTCTACGTGGCCGACAAGAGCGGTGGTGCCTGGTCCGGTATCGCCGTGGTGATGCCTGCCGGTTTGATCGCGGTCAACGTGGGCGACGAGCTGACGATCAAAGGTACGCTGCAAGAGGCGTTCTGTTTCACGCAGATCAAGCTCAACAGCGGCGACGACGTGACGCTGATCGCGACGGGCCAAGAGGTCCCCGAGGCGCTCACCGTCAATTGCGAGGAGATGCGGGACAAGAGCCTCGCCGAGGCCTACGAAGGCGTGCTCGTGCGCGTCTTCGGTGTCACCGTCGACAGCGTGCTGGCGAGCTTCGGCCAGCTGACGATGACCGACGGCTGCGTCGTCGACGATGACTTCAAACCCTTTGGCGACGAGCTGCCACTGGTCGGATCGGAGTACAACTCGGTCAGCGGCGTGGTTCGCTACACCTTCAACGCCTACGTGATCGAGCCGCGAGATGGCGACGACCTCTCCCTCAAGGGGATCGTCGTCGAACCGACGAACGATGCCGACGATGCCAGCGACGACGACGCCTTCGATGTCGAGGGCGATGCGATCGAAGATGACGGCGACGCGACGCCTCCCGAGGATATCTTCGACTTCGTCCTCGTCGACGTCAGCTCGGATGTCGTGTTCGCCGATGGCGTGACCGACACGGCCTCGGACACGAACGCGGACGACGCCAATGGCGAGGATACGAGCGTCTCGGACATCCCCGACAGCAACGTCTCGGATGTCCAAGACAGCAGCGTTCCCGACGTCCAAGATACGAGCACGCCCGACACCAACGTCTCCGACGTCCAGGATACGAACGCGCCCGACACCAGCGACGTCTCGACCCCCGACACCGTCACGCCGACACAGGTCTGCGGCACCTTCTTCCTGCCGCTGATCAACGAGGTGCGCTACGACACGGCGGGGCAGGACGACGACTCGAAGCTCTCGTTCGTCGAGCTCGTCGGACCGCCGAACAAAGACGTGGCGCAGACCGGCGTGAGCCGCCTGGTCCAACTCGACGGCAACAGCGGCTCGATCGTCTTCGAGGTCGCTCTCGGCCTCCAGAAGTTCGGGTCGAACGGGATCCTGCTCTTGATCGACAGCGACCACCAGTATCCGCCGAACAGCTGGCCCGCCGAGACGAGCGTGCTCTACATCTGCTCGCAGGCGCAATGTGACGCCGGGGCCAGCGGCTGCACCTGCATCAAGCGCACGGACGGTGTCAACACGTCGCTCTCGGGATTCAAGAACATCTCGGGGCTGCAAAACGGCGACGATTGCCTGGCCCTCGCCACCCCGACGGGTCTGGTCTTCGACTCGCTGTGCTACACCTCGATCGCCAACAAGGGGACCTGGAAAGCGTCGAACCCCGAGCTCTACTGGTACGGCAGCCCGGATTGGGCGACGATCCTCTCCGAGGGCCTGAACGGACAGCTCCCACACCAGGAGAGCACCTCCTCGGCGCTCGGCCGTCTGGGCTGTAGCGATACGGCGAACGACTATCTCGACTTCGTTCCGACGCTGCCGACGCCGGGTACCTTCAACGCGCCGTTCTGACACCGCGCGACGAGCCGCGTCGACGCGCGGCGATGCGCCGCTTTCGGGCAACGCCCGACGAGACTGCTGATGACAATTGGTCGCGCCTACCCGCTGCGTTATCTCTTTTTAGTCCTCTTCCTCGCCGGATTGGCGGGCTGCAAGACGACGATCGTCGGACGAGACGCCTCTCAAGCCAGCGATGCCGTCGGGGATCTGAGCCCGAGCGACGGCCAGACGCCCGACCTGGGCGCCGATCTGCAGACGCCGGAATTCACGGTCAAGAGCCTCCAACAAGCGCCGAGCTCGACGATCTGTCCGCCGAGCGGGACGACCGACGAGCCCGAGCTGCAGTCGTTTGGGATCAAGGATCTCAAGGGTGTGATCGTGGTCTCGCCGACACACGTCCTCGACGCCAACAACGTGCAGTTCTACATCGCCGATTCTGGGGGTGGTCCCTGGGCGGGGATGGCGGTCGTGATGCCGACGGATTTGGCTACGGTCAGTGTCGGCGATCTCCTCAACCTGCGCGGAGAGGTCGTCGAGGCACGCTGTTTCACGCGGCTCGTGTTATCGCGCAGCTCGGACATCACGTTGATCCAGTCGGGGTTGCACGCGGTCGTAGCGACGACGATTGGATGCAACACCCTCGCGGTACCCGAGCAAGCGGAGGCGCTCGAAGGCGTTCTCGTCAGGGTCTTTGGCGTCGGGATCGAAGAGATCGTCGACGGCGTCGGCGTCTCTTCGGACGGATGCGCCGTCGGCGACGACTTTGGCGTATTCCAAAGCTTTCCCTCGCCCGGCGCGCAGCTCAACGTGTTGATCGGCGTCGTGCGCTATCAAGATGGACGCTACGTGATTCACCCGCGTACGCTGGCCGACATCGACAGCGAGATCGTCAGCGGGCCCGACACTTCGCAACCCGACGCCAGCACCGATACCGATCTCGACGCGAACGCCCTCGACGACGTGAGCCCCGATGTCGCTGGAGCCGACACCCAGCTCGACGTCGTCGACGACACCGCGAGCAGCGACACGGCGGACGACGTCACGTTGAGCGATGGCAACGCGACGGACACGGAGACGCCCGACGTGGACGCCCCCGACACGAGCGATCCCGATGGCGGAGGTCTCGACGTCGTAACGCCAATCGCACAGAACGATTGCAACTTCCAGGGCTTCGAGCTGATCAACGAGGTGCGTTACGATACGCCGGGCGTCGACTACGAATCGAAGCTGTCGTTCATCGAGTTGATCGGACCCAAGGGCCAGAACGTCGGTCTCGGCACGCCGCTGACGATCGAGCACCGCAACGGGCAGGACGGCGCGGTGATCTTCAGCATCTCGCTCAACGGGCTTCAGTACGGCGCGAACGGGCTCTTGCTGATCGTCGATGACGACTTCGCCGAGCTCGCGAGCGTCGAATCGAGCGGAGCGACGATCCTCAAGCTCTGTACCGACAAGGCGGCGTGTGAAACCGCGCCGCCGAGCGGCTGCCGCTGCGTCTTCGGACCCGACGGCAAGTTCCAGACACTCTCGGGCAGCCCGACGACGGGCATGCAGAACGGCCCCGACTGCCTCGTGCTCCACCCGAACATCGGCGTCGCCGACGCGGTCTGCTGGACCAGCGGTTCGAAGTGGCCGCTCGAGCTCGCTTCGAACTGGTTCGGCGAGCCGGGCTGGCAGGACGGCTTCGAGAACGAGACGGGCTGGCCGCGACAAGGAAGCGCCGATCGGAGCATCGGCCGCCTCGGATGCAGCGATACGAACGACAACCGCGTCGACTTCACGAAAACGCAGCCGACGCCCGGGAGTTTGAATCTCGGCTTGTAACACTCCGTCGCTGGAATGAATCTAGTAGACGGAAGGTTTGAACTGACGAATGAACCGTCTCGCCACCATCGCTACGCTTCTTCTGCCGGCCAACGCCTACGCGGCGACGATCGACCCGATCTTCAAAGACCAGCTCTACATCGTGGCGCTCGGCCTCGCCGTCGCGCTTCTCGGCGTCTTTGCTGGCCGCGTGTTTCGCGCGAGCTACGAGCCGACGCTCGGTGAGCGAATTCGCCGCTATCTCGGAATCGCCGTCGCGACGGTCGGGATCTATGTGATGGTCGGCGCCTTCACCAATCCCCTCGAGATCCGCGGGGGGACCGAGCACTGGCTTACCGACGAGGCGACGTGCCTGGCGCAGGTGAAAGCCAAGAGACGGCCGGCGGTGCTCGATTTCTGGGGACGGCATTGCAAGCCTTGCATCAAGATGTGGAACAACACCTTCTCCAAGCCAGCCGTCAACCAGAAGCTCTCGGGTTTCATCAAGTGCAAGTTCGACATGGACGCCGACGCCAATCAGCACCTCTGGCGCAAATACCAATTCTCCGAGCTGCCGGCGATCATGTTCCTCACCTCGTCGGGCGCCCTCAATCGCGATAAGACGCTGAATCAGTACACGGGGCCCGAGGCCTTCGTCAAGCATCTCGCGAACGTCGACGTGGCGCCGATCAAGGGGCGCAAGCTCGGCGACGAGAACCTGGTATCACGCTGGTTCGCCCAGAAGGGCTTTCTGTTGACGATCCTCTTGATCTTCGCCGCGGGCGTCGGCACCAGCTTGACACCCTGCGTATACCCGCTGATTCCGATTACGATCAATGTCATCGGAGCCAGCAACAAGGGCGAGAGCCGGTTACATGGCTTCTTCCTCTCATTGACCTATGTCGGCGGTCTGGTGCTGACCTATTCGAGCCTCGGGCTCTTTGCCGCGCTGACGGGGAGCAGTATCGGCCACTTCGCTCAGAACGGCTGGGTCGTCGGTGGAATCATCGCCCTCTTCGCGGCGATGGGCCTCTCGTTTCTCGGGCTGTTCACGATCGAGTTGCCCACGAGCTGGGCGACGAAACTCTCCCAAAAAGGCGGCGCCGGATTCGCCGGCGCCTTCACGATCGGGCTCGTCTCGGGTTTCATCGCCGCGCCCTGTGTCGGGCCGGTCCTGCTCTCGATCCTCGCCTGGGTCGCCCAGGACGGAAATCCGGTGCGCGGCTTCGGGCTGATGTTCGTCTTCGCCCTCGGGCTGGGCATGTTGTTTCTGGTGATCGGCACCTTCACCGATCTGGCGAAGCGCCTGCCCTCATCGGGTCCCTGGATGGAGAACGTCAAGACGGTCTTCGCACTCAGCTTCTTCGTGCTGGCCCTCTACTATCTGAACTCGATCGTCCCACCGATGGAGCGACTCTTCGTCGCGCTGCAGGCGACGAACCCCTTCGCCTGACGAACTTCCCTTTCCGCGTCGAAGAAAAAGCGCTACAATGTGCAACATGGCGAACACTCATCAGCAACGCGGCTCCGCTTCCTCCGCGTCGGGTGTGGACGAGCACTCCCCCGGGAGTCTCGCGACTCGATTACCGAACGACGACGCCACAGCGCGGGCCGTGTCCGAGGCGATCGCCCAGATTCACGCGCTCGCGGCTTCGGATCCCAGCGAGGCGGCTCTCCGCGCGCTCCGCGAGTCGATGAAACTAGCGGACGCCTCGCGGGGTGCCGTGGTGCGCCGAACCGACGAATCCGGCGACGCCGAGCTGCTCGCGCAGATCGGTCTCAGCGCTGACGACGCGGGGGTCTTTGCGCGAAGCGGCGAGCTGCTCGGCGAAGGTGCGACGCGAAGCGGACGCTCGGCGAAAACACGGGGGGCGACACGAGTCTCGATCGCGGCGGGAGAGAGTATCGCCTTCGTTCTCGAGCCCAAGCGGGCTCTCACCGACACGACGACCGCCGTTCTCGAGCTGTTCGCCACACTCGCCGCGCCGGCGATCGAGGCGAGCCTCGTCGCACCCGTCGAGCCGCGACCGACGGTGCCTCACACCCGCCCCGAGCCCGTGGCGGACAGCGTCGTAATGCAACAGATCGCGGCGACGTTGAAACAGCTCGGCCCGACGAACGTGCCGGTCTTGCTGCTCGGTGAGCGAGGCGTCGGGAAGCGATACCTGGCGTACTACATGCACAGGAGCGCGAAGAACGGCACGCCGCTGTGCGAGATCGACTGCCTGCGACCCGCTAGCGATGTCGAGCGGGAGATCCAGCACTTCGAGAGTCTCTACCCCGCCGGTACCTTACTGCTGCATCGCGTCGACGAGCTCTCGTCGAGTGCCCAGGCCCGCTTGGCCCGTATGCTTCGCAACGGGCATTCCGAGGGGCAGAGCAAGAGCACGACGGTTCACGGCCATTGGCGCATTGTCTGCACGTCCGAGGTGCCGCTCCACGATCTGGTCACCGAGCGGCGAATGCGCGACGATTTGATGAGCGTGGTGGCCACCGTGACGCTGACGATTCCACCGCTGCGGGAACGACCGGAAGACGTCGTCGCGCTGGCGACCTCGTTCTTGCGGAGCGCGCGACAGAGCCCGCAGGCGAGCTTCTCCAGCTCGGTGCTGCGCCAGCTGCGACGCCACAGCTGGCCGGGGAACGTGCTCGAGCTCAAGCGCCTCGTCGAGTACCTGGCGATCTTCGGTGATGGCGACAGCGTCTCTCAGATTCCGCCGCTGTTCATGCCCTCGAGCGCGAGCGGCGGAGTGGGCGGCAGCCTGTTGGTCCCCTTCGGCATGTCCCTCAAAGAGATCGAAGAGAAACTGATCTCCGCGACGCTCGATCGCACGGGGAACAAGAAGTCGCGCACCGCCGAGATCCTCAAAGTCGACCGCGTGACGCTCTATCGGCGTCTCAAACGCACCATTCCTGGAACCACGATTCTGTAGTCGAGTCTCATCAAGGACGGAGGAGCCGGGAGGTCAGTTCGTCGTGTTGTCGTCGTCGTCCGAGCCCTTCCAGGGATCGGGCTCGCCGTACTTGGGATCGAGCTTCTTGCCGTTGCAGCTGAAATCGTTCGGATCGCAGGCCTGAACTTTGGTGTTGACCGGGGTCGGCGTCGGTCCCGAAAGGCTCTGCTCTTTCAGGCGCCCGTTGGCGAACCCCGCCGAGTCGTCTTTCTGGTCGGTATTCAAGATCGGCGTGTTACTCCCGCCAGTCGTCGAGGTCTGAGGCGTGACCTGCTCGCCCGTAATCGGGTCGTTGCCCACACCCGACCCGTCGACACCGGCGCATCCAGACAACGCCGACAGCGTACCCACCAACACCAACACCATCATGATTCGCTTCATCTGTGACCCTCGTTACTCCGCTGCTTTATAAACAGCGACGTCGATTTCGTATTCCTTGATCTTCTGTGACAGGCGCGAGCGCTTCATGTTGAGCAGCTCTGCAGCGTGGGTGATGTTGCCCTGCTGCTTGTCGAGCGCCTTGCAAATGTAGTCGATCTCCATCGAGCGCTTCGCCTCGTTCAGATCGAAACCATCGGGGATCTCGGCGCTCAGCTCCGCCGGCCCGGCGACGAGAGCCGCGGCGCGACCCTCGAGTGTCGGCATATCCGGCAGACCACCGTACTCGCATAGATCCCCGGCGCGAATGCGATCGCCCTCGGCGAAGAAATAGACGCTGCTGAGCACGTTGCGCAGCTCGCGAATGTTGCCGGGCCACTGATAGGCCGCCAAGAGCGTCATCGCCTCGTCGTCGAGCGAGACGCGACGCCCGTTCTTCTGCGCGAGCTCGCTCAGGAAGTGCTCGGCGAGACACGGAATGTCTTCCGCACGTTCGCGCAACGCAGGCAGGTACAGCGTGAGCCCGTTGATCCGGTAGTAGAGGTCGAGTCGAAACAGCCCGTCGTTCACCATCGCTTCGAGATTTCGGTTCGTCGCGAGGATCACGCGCACGTCGACTTTCACCGGCTTGGTGCCGCCGACGCGCTCGAACTCGCGCTCTTGCAACACGCGGAGCAACGCGACTTGTGTCTTCTGTGAGATGTCACCGATCTCGTCGAGGAAGAGCGTTCCTCCATCGGCCTGCTCGAACTTACCGACCTTGCGATTGACGGCGCCCGTGAACGAACCCTTCTCGTGGCCGAAGAGCTCGGAGAGTAGCAGGCTCTCGGAGAGAGCCGCGGCGTTCACGCGCACGAACGGCCGGCGCGCGCGCTGGCTGTCGCGGCAGATCGCTTCGGCCAAAAGCTCCTTGCCCGTTCCGCTCTCGCCGAGGATCAGCACGGTGGAATCGGAGCGAGCGACCTTGTTGGCGAGCTTGAGCACGCGCAACAGCTCGGGGGACCGACCGATGATCGCCGTCTGGATCGGCGCCGGCGCATCGTTCCCGCGGTCGAGGACCGAGATGACCGGGGCCGTGGCAGTCGCCGCAATGCTGTCGGTGCGCTCGGCGACGAACGACTGATACGCCGTGAGGAGGCGCGCGATGTTCGGCTTGGAGGTGAAGCTCGCCCGACGCTCGACGGGGATCTTCTGCAACAGCTCGTCGAGCTGCCGTGACATCTGGGCGTAACACTCGCGGGCGTTCTGCGTATCGTCGAGTTGACGCTCATAGAGCAGCGCGAGCTCACCATAGGCCTCGACGAGATGTTCGGGCTGGCGTAGCGCGAGAAGGATCGAGATCGCCTGGCGCAGCTCGCCCAGTGCGGCCTCCGCCTGTTCGCCCTCGGCCAGCATCCGGGCGCGCAGAATCCGAGCGCGCGCCGCGCTTTCGTTGGGCTCAACGAGCTCCAGGGCGGCGAGTCGATCGAGCCACTCGCCGGCTGCGTCAAATCGATTGGCGGTCGCCGAAGCCTTCGCCAAATAGAGATAGCAGCGCGCGAGTTGATCGATGCTCTGCATCGACTTGAGGGCGTCGAGGGCGTCGTGGAGCAGCGTGAATGCATCCCGCAGCTGTCCCGTCTCGAGGGCGAGACGTCCCCGGGCGAGGCGAACGACGGCACCGATGAACTGAATCTCGTGGCGAGAGGTGTGCTCTTCGGCTCGCTGGAAGCATTCGCGCGCCTCGTGATAGCCGCCCAGGGTCAGGCAGATGTCGCCGAGGCTGAAGAGCGCGTTGGCCAAGCTGGTGCGTCGCCCGATCTTCTCGATCAGGGCGATCGATCGTCGGTAGACCTCGATCGCCGGCTCGAACTCGTGGCACTGTTCGTACGCCACGCCCAAGTTGAGCAGACAGAGTGAGAGGCCCTCGTACTCGTTGATCCGTTCGCAGACTTCGCGGCTCTCGTCGATCAGTGCGATCGCCCCACGAGCGTTTCCCGTCTTGAGCTCGTTCAAGCCGAGGTTGTGCAGCGCGCGTGCGCTCTCGCGTTCCCACCCATGAGCAGAGACCAGCTCCAGCGCGTCGCGGAACAGCGCACGACTCTCTTCGTAGCGCCCTCTCTGGAACAAGATCTTCCCGAGGATCGCGTGTCGTTGGTATTGCAACCGAAGAGACTCGTGTGTCTCGTCGTCACGCAGGTCCGGAAGCTCGCATAGCGCCTCGGCCCGAGAGAACTCACCGCGGACGAACCACATCTCGGCCATGCCCAATCGAATCGTCGCCAAGGCGAGGTGGTCCGTGGACGATACGAGCTCGAGAGCCCGCTCGAAGTAGCGCTCGGAGTCGTCGCTGCGGCCGAGCTTGGAGCTCACCTCGCCGAGAAACGTCAGCGTCTCGACGCGCTGCGTGTCGTCTTCCAGCGAATCGAGGAACGAGACGGCGAAGGCAGCGGCGTGCTCGAAATTCGCAACCTTGCGGTAGAGCAGCGAGAGCCGCCGCAGGAGCTCGACCCGCTGGTCGTCTCGAATCGGCAGCGTATCGACGCGTTTGAGCGCCAGGATCGCGCGCTCGAAGGAGAGGCTGCGCTCCAACAGATCGGCGGCGCGCAGGGCGAACTCGACGGCATCATCCGCCGCTTCCGCCTCGAGGGCGTGGTGTATCGCCTGATCGAGCGCCCCGATCGACTCGGAGAAGCTCAGCTGGCTGCGCAACAGCCCGAGCAGACGGAGATGAACATCGCGCCGCTGCTCGTGTGTCGCGTCTTGCAGGACCGCATCGACCGGCGCGAGCGCGCCGAGGCCGAAACGCACCTCACCAGCGGTCATCTGACGACGAACGAAGTGCCCGCGTTGCAGCTCGGCGAGTCGACGAGCCGCGAGCTCGCTTGCCTCATCGGTCAGGCGCGAGATTTCCGAGAGAGACAGCGCGCGTTGGGCGAGGGCGATGCACGTGAGCACCCGCGCGTCGCCCTCGGCCAGCCGTCGGCGACGGCGCGTCGCCAGATCTTCGACGTTCTCGGGCAACGTATGGATGATCTGCTGGACGTGAACCGGGTTGCCGCCGGTCAGCTGGTACACCTTCTCCAAGATGTCGCTGTGCTGCAAAAGAGACGCGAGGCCCCTTCGATCGAGACCCCTCAGGGGAAGCTCCTCGACGACCGGAAATCCGCAGAGCGCTTTGAAGAGCTCGTCCGAGCTACCCTGGGGCTGCTTCATGCTCAGCACGAAGAGCCCGCGGAAACCATCGCGACCAAATGCGCTAGGGGGCTCGAGCTGCGACGACCAATCTCTCAGCAGGTGCCGCAGAAGCTCGAGGGAATCGGCGTCGATCGCGTCGATATCGTGCAGAAAGAATGCGGTCGGCCGCTGCGAGGCGACGCCGTGCAAGCGACGACGCATCACTTCGAAGTAGTTGAGCTGCGTTTCGAGTCGTTCGCTGTCGAGATTCGATGCATCGCCAGCGGGCACGAACGCCTCGACGGCCGTGGCGATCTCGTGAAATGGAGCGTAGGGCAGCCGATTCTCGACGCCGCAATGCCCCTCGAAGACCCAACCGCTCTTCTCGAGCACGAGGCGGCGAAACGCTTGCATCAAGTGGGTCTTGCCCACGCCGGATGCCCCGTGGATCAACACGACGCGGCGACCGAAGTCGCTCACGCTGACCTGGGCCAGACGTTCGTCGAGCAATTTCAGCTCGTTGTCGCGTCCGTAGCAGGTCGTCGTCTCGGGGTTCATCATGCTCGCGCAACCCTCTGCAGGTCGTTGCGGTGTTAAACGCTGATGCTATCAGCGGGATCAGGCTCAGTCAACGGCCTTTTCCCTACATCTCTCGAATCTTCGAGAGTTAGAGACAAACTTTCAGCGCCGCCGTGAGGTCGTCGCTGTCGTCGTCGGGCGTACCGCGGTCGTGGGTCGTCAGATCGACCGAGGTGCAGGTCGAGAAGATGCTGACGCAATCGTTGCTCGTCGAGCACATCCCGAAGCAAATCCCCGGATTGAAATCGGAGAGCGTTCCGGACGAAGGCGGAATGCAGAAGTTGCTGCGACACTCGGCGTCGCTCGCGCAATCGCCGCCGGCTCCCACGGTGCCCGTTCGCTTCTGGCATCGCCCTTCCCACTTCGTCGAATCTTTGGTCGGCTGGGGAGAGCACCACTCCGTCGACGTGCAGTCCGAGTCGCGGGTACAGAGCGACCAGCTCCCTCGATCGGGCACGCAGGCCGACGTCGAGTCGTACTTGTCGTCGGTGGTCACCGCGGTATTCTGATCGAAGGTGAAGGTGATCATGTTGGCATAGCACTTGGTCCCGCTCGCGCAATCCGTCGTCGTGTTGCAGATCCCGTAGCAGATCTTGGCGCTCGTCAGGCAGAAGCCGCTCTTGCAATCGTTGTCGGTGGTGCAGGACTCACCCGCGCCCTTCGTGCCCACGTTGAGCAAGCACTGGGGCGTCAGAAAATTGTCCCCAGCGTTCGCGACAGAGGGCTGGCAGCTGAGGTTCGGATTCGCCGAGCAGTCGCCATCGGCTTTGCAGAACACGGACTTGGTGTTACAGCCCTTGATCTTCTGCTCCTTGGGCGCCTCGGCGGTGCCGAAGGTGAAGTTCAGCTCTTCGCACAGCTGATTGGTGCCGGTGCAATCGCTTCCCGTCGCGCAATACTTGAAGCAGACACCCGAGTTCAGACAGATCCCGCTCTTGCAGTCAGCATCGACCGCGCAGGAGCTACCGCCGTCGATCGTACCGACCGGCTTGTCGCAGACCGACTCGAGGGAGTTGCCGTCCTGGCTCAGCGCCAACGTGCAAACGTCGCCCGCGTTGGGGCAGTCCTTGTCGTAGACGCAGGAGCCGGCGATCGGCTGCACCTTGCACGACTTCACCGCCAGCTTGATGCCACTGACCGTGACCTC
>JAGQJP010000704.1 GCA_020430585.1 Myxococcales bacterium
GACATGATCGCTCTGCCCGACGAGGTCGGCGCCGACGAGGCGCAGGCGTATCGTCGGATGCTGCTCGAGAGCATCCAGCGCGATCCGAGCGAGGAGTTTCGCGCGGTGCTCAACGAGCTCGCCGTGGGCGATTGGGGCATCGAGCTCGATGACGTCTTCGCGGTGTACAGCCGACTTCTCGATCACCTCCTCGGGCTGGGGGACACTGCGCGGGCGCTGCAGAGTCTGGACGAGCTCGCGATCGCCGTACCGCGAGCACAACATGCGGAGGCTTGGGAGAGGTTGGCCGACCGCTTGGCGCAACCGTCGGTGTTGCGCAAGCTGATCGCCGTGATGGAGCACGGGACGACGCAGCGACGGGAGCAGGTCGCTCGTCTGGTGCGCTATCTGGGGCCGGACTCGGCGGCGCCGATCTTGAGTGCGAGCGAGTTTCTCGAGTCGTCGGAGGCCTGGGGTTTCCTGCGCGACAGCGTCGTCGGCGCCGTCGGTGGGCATCCGAGTCGTCTGATGGGCTCTCTGCAGCACGCGTCCAGCCGCGTCGTGATGCGCGCCGTGCAGGTGCTGAGCCGTCTGGAGTCGGACGATGTTCCGAAATATCTCGCGCTGGTCGCCCGTCACCCCGAGGCGTCGGTTCGCGCCGAAGTGCTGGGCGCCCAGATCGGTCGCAATCCGCCGACGCGCCTGGCGCTGATCGGCGGGGCGATGAACGACGACTCGCCGTTGGTCCGCGGGCGGGCGATCGAGCTACTGCGACAGGAGGATCCGGCCGTCGCGGTTCCCGTGTTGCTCTCGCTCCTGACGACGGGACATCTCGCGCGCTGGGGCGGGACGGCGCGACAGCTCTACATCGAGACGCTCAGCTACTTCGACAGCGGCGAGGTGTATGGAGAGCTGACCCGGTTGGTCGAGCGCTGGGTCGCCGATCAGAACGACGTCGCGGGCCAGCTCGCCCTCGACTGTCTGCGCTCGATGAAGACCGTCGGCGCCAAGCGCGTGTTGCGACGATTGGGGGTCGATCAGTGAGCGGCGCATATCTCCTCGCGGACATCGAACAGGAACAGCGCGCGATCGAGGCTGCCGCCGAGCTCTGCCGCGGTATTCTGCGACTGGCCAACGCGCTGCCACCAACGCTCGGTGCGACGCCAGAGACGGTGCTCGCGGTCGCACAGCAACTCGACGACTCGCTCGCCCAGCTGCTCTCGGCAGAGCCCGAGGTCGTGCTCTTTCATCGCGACGGCGCGCTGTTCGTGAATTTCTGGGCTCTTTCGAGCACGCTCGGGCCAGAGAGCGAGGCCCAGCTGATCGAGCGGCTGCGGGAGCGTCAGATCGGCCGGATCCACTGGCGTTTCACGCCGCCCCAAGAGGAGTGGCAGCGAATCATCGAAGCGCTTCTGGCCGCGCCGCGGGGGAACTTCGGACGCCTGGCCCAGGAGCTCGCCGATCGCGGAGTCTCGGCGATGCGGCTCGAGAAGCTCGGCGGCTCGGCGGTCTTTCGCCGCACCTCGCTGACACCCGAGCGCCGCGTTCGGTACGTCTATTTCGAGGCGATCGGCGCGGCGCAGTCTCTGTTCGCCGCAGCGCGTACGGGGAACGTGGTCCCGCTCAAGTGGATCAAGCGCGCGGCGCAGCGCATCGTCGACATTCAATGCAGCAATGATCGACGCTCGTGCTCCCTGTTGCAGGCCCTCTCCCGCGTCAAGAACTGGGGTGGCTACGAGGCGAACCACGCGACGAACTCGGCGATCTACTCCACGGCGCTAGCGGTTCGGCTCTCGCTGCCGCGGGCGATCGTCTACGAGATCGGCGTCGCCTGCTTTCTGCACAGTCTGTCGCGCTGCTTCATCCCAACGAGCGTCGAGACCAAGCCCGGACCGCTCGATACGGGGGATTGGCTGGCGGTCCGCAACGCGGCGTTTCTCGCCTTCCCCGTGATCGCGCGAATGCAGGCGATCGACGACGTCGTGATGGAGGTCTCGCTCGCGATCTGGGATCTGCGCCACCGAAAATCGTTGGTCGAGGCGGTAGGTGGCGCCTCCGCTGGGCCGCGGCTCGGCTTCTACGCCCAGGTGATCGCCCTCTGCTCGGCCTACGACGCGCTGACGACCGCGCGGCCCTATCGCGCACAACCCCTGAGCCACGAGCACGCCCTCAAGACGGTGAGCGAGGATTTCAGCGGCAGCGTCAACCCCGTTCTGCTGACCACCTTCTGCGCGCAACAGAGCGAGGACCTTTCGGGGCTGCCCTTGCTTCTCGAAGGGGATCGCGTCGGTGTCGTGTTACCGCCGCCAGCTCTCAGCGCGTCGGCCTCGCCGGAGTCGACGACGCTGACCGTGCAGCTCGTGGCGACGAAGTCGGGCTCACCCCTCGACGAAGTGCTCGAGCTCAGCCGCGACGAGCTGGCCGCCCTCAGCCGCGGGAGCCTCTGTCTCGCGGATTATCCCGCCCTGCAGGTCCCCGTGCTCGACGCGATCCTCGAGCTCTGACTATTTCACGCTGCCCGCCGTCAGCCCGCCGACGAGGTGACGCTGCAGGGCGAAGAACAGCGCGACCACGGGAAGGGAGACGAGGATCGCCGCCGCGGCGAAGTGACCCCAGGCGGTCTTCTCGCTCTCGACGTAGCGTTGAATCGCGACGGGCAAGGTGTAGGCCGTCTCTTGGTTGAGGAAGGTCGCCGCGAGGATGAACTCGTTCCAGGCGGTCATGAACGAGAAGAGCGCCGTCACCGCGATCGCCGGGCGCGCCAGAGGGAGGGCGATGCGGGTGAAGATTTGCCAACGCGTCGCACCATCGAGAAGCGCCGCCTCCTCGAGATCTTTGGGGATCGTGTCGATGTAACCCTTGAGCATCCAGATGCAGAAGGGGATTGCCGTCGTCGAGTAGACCAGGGTCAAGCCCCACATGCTGTTGAGAAGCTTGAGCTTGTCGAGAATGATGTAGATCGGGATCGCCATCACCACGCCAGGGAACATTTGCGTCACGAGCAGCGTCGCCAGCCCGGTCTCCCGCCCGGGGAAGTCGAAGCGCGAGAGGGCGTACGCCCCGGTGAGGGCGAGGAATATTCCAAAGAGCGTCGTCACGCCAGCGACGGCGAGCGAGTTCCAGAGCTGGCGGCCGAAGAGCCAGCGCCCCCGGGCGTCTTTTGTGCTGACGACGTCGCGGAAGTTGTCGAAGCTCCAGCTCGAGACAGCGATCTCGCGGCGAAACTCCTGGGCTGGAGTCATCGCCGTCTGCACGACCCAGAGCACGGGGTAGATCACGATTACGCTGACGATCAGCAAGATCAGCTGGCGCAGCGCCTGTCGTCCGAAGGATGCCCGCTTCTCCACCGCGCCCCTCACGTACGGCCCGGCTCGCGCAGACGGCGGGTCAGGCGCGAATAGCCGAGCAGGATGAAGAAGATCAACAGCGCATAGGCCGAAGCATACCCGTAGCGCTCGTAGCGGTCGAAGGCCCACTTGTAGGCCTCGGAGATCAGGATCTCCGTCGAACCGTCGGGCTCTCCGCCCGAGACCAGGTAGATCACGTTGAACATGTTGAAGGTCCAGACGGTGCCCATGATCACCGCTGGGATCAGCGCGGGCGCGAGCAACGGCAACACGACGTGGCGGAAGCGCTGGGCGGCGCTCGCTCCGTCGACGGCGGCGGCCTCTTCGAGATCGGATGGGATCGCTTGCAACGCCCCGAGGGTGACCACCATCATGAAGGGAAAGCCGAGCCACATGTTGGTCACCATGTTCGCGGCGAAGGAGGTCCAGAAGTGGCTGAACCAGTTCACCGGCTCGGCGCCGAGCGCCTGGAGCAGCGCGTTCATCGAGCCGAACTCTTCGTCGAAGATCCCACGCCAGACGAGGGCGGTGATGTAGTTCGGGACGGCCCAGGGCAAAATGAAGAGCACGCGATAGAAGGCGCGCAGCTTGACCCACTTGTCGCGGAGCGCCATCGCCAGGGCGACGCCGATCACCAGGTGCGCGGCGACGTTGAGGGCGGTCCAGAGCACGGTGACGGCGAAGGTGTAGTAGAAGCTCAGCGGGTCGGTCAGGCCGACCTCGCGCGAGAGCAGAACGTCGACGAAGTTGCGCGCGCCGACGAAGGTGAAGGCGCCGTTGCGATAGGCGAAGAAGGCGACCACCGCGCCCATCACGAAGGGCGTGATCAGCAAGCCGAGGAGCGTGATCGTCGCGGGCGCGGCGAAGGCATACGCGGCCCGGTTCTCCCGCATCGCGCGGCGCATCTGCGGCTGCGCCAGGCGGCGAATCCAGAGCGCCACCGCGCCCAGGAGCAGCAGGCCGAGGACGATCGCGTAGGGTACCGGGTTGGCAGGCGGAGGCGGCGGTTGCATCAGCATCCGAATTCGCTTCTGAGCCTCGGTCAGCGCCGCCCGTGGCTCGGCTGCTCCCCGCATCACCTTGCGCAGCGCGCGGTTCGCGGGCTCCCAGACAAAGCGCATCGCGGGAACGTTCGGCATCGGTACGGTGTCGCGTAGCTGCTGGCGGAAGACACGCGCCTTCGGGTCGTCGCGAACCTCGGGCCGACGGTGTACCGCGCGATTGGCGACGAGCTGTTTGCCGAGCGTGGCGCGGAGGAACGCCGCATCGTCCGAGGTCAGCGCGCGCATCACCTCGATCGCGGCCGCGCGATGGTTGCTCTTCGCCGAGAGGAAGATTCCGTCGACGGTGACGAAGGGACGCGGCGGGCGACCGCTTTGCGAGAGGACGGGCAAGGGGGCGACGCCGAAGTCGAGGCCCGCCTTGATCTCACCGAGAAACCAGGGGCCATTGATCACCATCGCGGCGAGCCCCGCGTTGAAGAGCTTGGTGATCAGGTCTCCGGCGACGTTGCGCGGGACGATCTGCTCTCGCCGCACGAGGTCGCGAACGAACTCGAGGGAGCGCACGTTCTCTGGGGTGTCGAGGCGCGGCCGTCCTCGCTCGTCGAAGAGCGTGCCGCCAAAGCCGAAGAGGAAGGCGGCGTGGACGTAGAAGTCCGTCGACTTGAAGACCAGCCCGTAGCGATGCTCCTCGTGGCGCGTCAGCCGCTTGGCGATTCGGATCAGCTCGTCGAAACTCTTGGGCGGTGTCGGCACCAGCTTGCGGTTGTAGAACAGCACGAGGTTCTTGAAGGCGAGGGGCAGGCCGCAGAGCTTATCATCGTAGCGCAACGCGGCGAGGGTCTCTGGAAAGAAGCGGTCGAGCTCGCTCGTTGGCACGGCGCCTTCGATCGGTTGCAGCCGCCCGCTCTCGACCCAATTGCCGATGTGCTCGTGGGCGAAGATGAAGAGGTCCGGACCGTGACCGCGGGGGATCGCCTGATTCAGCCGTCGGATGAAGGCGGAGTAGGGGACCCAGAGGCTGTTCACCCGTATCGTCGTCGAGCGTTCGTTCAAGCGCGCGACGCTCGTCTCCAGCGCCTTGCGCTCGTCGCCCTGGTAGGAGTGCCAGAGCGTCAGGGTCGTGCGTGCGGTGACGAGCGACGGAAATCCGCCAACGACGAGGAGCGCCAGGGCGAAGGCGAACCGGCGCGATGTGCGCACGCTCGCCGGTCGCCGTTCGTCATCAAGCATCTTGGGCCTCGGCAGAGAGGCGTGCCCCTGAGTCGCGGTCGAAGAGATGCAACGCCCGCGGCGCGATGTCGAAGCGGATCGTCGAGGCGGGCTCGTAGCGCCGCGCGACGTCGGCGGTGAGCTGAGCGCAGACGGGCGTCTCGCCGATGCGGCCGTGCAGATGCGCCTCCCAGCCGATCGGTTCGACGACGTCGACCTCTCCCGAGAGGGGGGCCGCTGCGTCGTCGCTCGGAACGAGGTCGTTGGGGCGCAAGCCGAGCACCGCTGGGCCTTCGGGCCAACGCTCGGGGAGCCGAAGCTCGAGGCCCGGGGCGCGCATCGCCGATCCGTCGCCATCCTTCGCGATCTCGACGTCGAGGAAGTTCATTGGCGGGCTGCCGATGAAACCCGCGACGAAGCGGTTCGCCGGTCGACGATAGAGCTCGTCGGGGGTGCCGTGTTGCTGGATCACGCCGCCGTTGAGGACGACGATCTGGTCGGCCAGAGTCATCGCCTCGATCTGGTCGTGGGTGACGTAGATCATCGTCGATTTCAGCTGTTGGTGCAGCCGCTTCAGCTCGACGCGCAGCTTCCCCCGGAGGGCGGCGTCGAGAGTCGAGAGCGGCTCGTCGAAGAGAAACACCCGCGGGCGGCGCACGATCGCCCGTCCCATCGCGACACGCTGGCGCTGACCCCCCGAGAGCTGCCGCGGAAAGCGCTCGAGCAGCGCGCCGAGGCCGAGCATCTCTCCGACCTCGGCGACGCGGGCGTCGATCGCCGCCTGGGGATCCTTGCGCAAGCGCAGCGCAAACGCGAGGTTCTCCCGCACGGTCATGTGCGGATAGAGGGCGTAGCTCTGGAACACCATCGCCACGTCGCGATCCCGCGGCTTCTTGTCGGTCACCGACTCGCCGTCGATCGCCACGTCGCCCCGCGTCGCCGCCTCGAGGCCCGCGACGATTCGCAGCACCGTCGATTTGCCGCAGCCCGAGGGACCGACGAGCACAAGGAAAGTACCGTCGGCGATCTCGAGGTCGATCGACGGCAGGATGGTCGTCGCGCCGAAGTCTTTGCCGACGCCGCGGAGCGTGACCGAGGCCATCAGCGCTTCTTTCCCTCGAGGACGAAGATCTTACCGCCCCTCGGCCCGACGGCGATCGTCACCGCGCCGTCCGCACCGATCGTGACGCTCTCGTTGTCGCCGTTGAAGATCTCGACCAGGCGCGAGCCCTCGCTGAACGATGTCTTCATCACGTCGCCAGCGATCGCGGTCTGCGAGGTCTGGGTGTCCGAGACGTTGAAGACGACCAGCATCGTCTCTCCCTCGTAGGAGCGCTCGAAGGCGAAGATCCCCGCGTCCTCTTCGCTGCCCGTGTTGAGCGAGGTCTTGACGATCGTGTAGCTGCCGCGGCGCAGCGGCGGATAGAGCTTGCGCAGGGCGGTCAGCTTGGCGATGTGCTGGAACGTCGGGTTCGTCGTGTCGTAGCCCGAGCGCCACAACGGCTCGCGGTTCGCCGGGTCGTTACCGCCGTTGAACTGCTGCTCGGTGCCGTAGTAGATGCAGGGGATGCCGTCCATCGTCAACAGATAGAAGAGGGCGCTGTGTAGCGCCGGAACCGACGGCTTGTCGTAGAGAAAGCGCGGCACGTCGTGGTTGTCGAGGAAGTTGACCAGCGCCGCTGTCGGCGCTACGCCGATCCCGTCGGGATGAGGCGCCGTTCCGTAGTTCGTCGTCCGCGCGTCGTAGAGCTTGCGGATGTTCTCCGTCGGCTGGTTGTACTTGAAGACGCCGTCGAAGACCTGGAACTTGTGGGGGAAGTTGAAGACCGAGTCGACCTCGTTGTTCTTCGTGAAGCTGCCGACGAGCTCGTCGCGACCGTCGAAGGCCTCGCCGAACATGAAGAACTTGTTCTTCCCGCGGGACTTGGCGAACTGTCGCATCGCAGGCGCGAAGACGCGCCAGAATTCGTGCTCGACGTGCTTGAGGGTGTCGATCCGATACCCGTCGAAGTCGTAGGTCCCGATCCAGTAGGCGAAGATCCGCACCATCACCTGCTGCACGTCGGCACGGCTGGTGTCGAGGTCCTTGAGGCCGCCCGGGAAATCGCCCTTGATCACCTGCTCGTCATCGTCCCAGTTGGTGACACGCCCACGGCGGTTGTACCAGTCGGGGTTCTGCAGCTCGATCGGCAACGGCGGCATTCGGTTGATCGTCGGGTCGTAGACCCAGATGATCGGCGCGGGGCCCGATTCACCGAGGGAGGTGAAGGCCTGAACCCCGCGAGGGTCATAGTCCGGGTCCCACTCGGTGAAGTGCTGCACGGGCGACGTCTTCCCCGAGCCCCAGATCGAGATGTCGGGCTGGCCGTTGAGGTTCATGTCGTAGTAGAAGAGCTGGCCGATGTGGTTGATCACGATGTCGAAGATCACCTTCAGCCCAGCGTCGTGAGCGGCGTCGATCATCTTTCGCAGGATCGTCGGATCGCCGAAGTGCGGGTTCACCGACATGAAGTCCTGGGTCCAGTAGCCATGGTACCCCGCGACGCCCGCGTCCTCTTCGAGGTTCTTGACGACGGGGCTGATCCAGAGCGTCGTCACGCCGAGGGACTTGAGGTAGTCGAGCTTGTCGATGATCCCGCGCCAGTCACCGCCCTGATAGCGCGCGAGGGCGGAGCGGTTGACGTTGTAGTTGTTATTCGGGTCCCCGTCGGCGAAGCGATCGGTCATCAGCTGGTAGATCACCTCGTCGCGCCAATCGTCGACGTGGTTGGTCAGCGGCCGATCGTCCTGCAGCACCGATTCGGGCTTGACGCAGCCGGCCCACTGCACGCCGCACCAGGCGATCAAGACCAGCCACGCCAGTCGGCCCGCGCCTCTCAGCGATAGGAACTGTTGAACCACCATTCGACACCCACTCCGAGGAAGTGCTGCAGTTTCTGGTTCCGTCGCGGATCATCCTCCGCGTAGGTCCGACGCGCTGAGTTGTTGAGCACGCTGAGCGCGTAGATCAGGCGAATCTGCGGTCGCGTGTAGGTACCCGAGCCGACGCTGAAGGTCGGCATGATCGCGATCTGCCAGATTTGCGGGAACAGGCGCCCACCCGTCGTCGGATCGATCCCGAAGGGGTTGCGGAACTGAAAGCTCACCTCGAATACTTGCTGAAAATACTTATGAATATAGATATGGGGGCGGACCGAGACGGACCCCTC
>JAGQJP010000705.1 GCA_020430585.1 Myxococcales bacterium
CTGCAGATCAAGGGCGATCGGCCGCACATCGTGATGTTCCTCACCGATGGCCAGCCGACGATCGGCGAGACCCGCGAGGGCGAGATCGTCAAGGAGGCCCTGGCCCACAACAAAGCCAAGGCGAGCATCTTCATGTTCGGCATCGGCGACGACATCAACACGCACCTTTTGGATCGAATCGCCGAGCAGAATCGCGGCAGCTCGATGTATCTCAAGCCAAACCAGGAGATCGAGCACAAGATCGCCAGCTTCTACAACCAGATCAGCTACCCCGTGATGAGCGGTCTCTCGTTGGACTTCGGCAACGTCAAGACGTATTCGGTCGTGCCGCGCCGCATCCCTGACCTCTTCAAGGGCTCGCAGATCATCGTCGTCGGACGCTATCGCAACGACGGGCACGTCGCGGTGACCCTCAAGGGAAGCGTCCAGGGCACGACACGCAGCTTCGCCTACGACGCCAAGTTCCCGGCCCAGCAAGGCGAGAACGAATTCATCGCCAAGCTCTGGGCGCATCGCCAGATCGGCGTGCTCCTCGACGAGATCCGCCTCAAGGGCGAATCCCACGAGCTCAAACAAGAGGTGATCCAGCTGGCCAAGCGCTTCGGAATCGTGACACCCTATACCTCGTATCTGGTGGTCGAGCCGAGCTCGCCGACGGTCACGAACTGGCGACGGCGCCCACGCCCGCGCTTCATCCTGCGCCGCTCGGACACGGGTGTGACGACGCTCTCTCCCTCGCCAACGCAGGGCCCGCGCGACGAAGAAGACAAGGCGCCGATGAAGCTCGCGCTGAAGAGTGGCAAGAGCAGCATCAAGACCGCCGAGAAACTCAAGCGTCTCAAGGACTCGGACCGCGTCCAAGAGGGGCAGAACCGCACCCGCAACCGCTTCGCCTCGGGGCGCAGCTTCGAGCTCAAGAGCGGTGGCTGGGTCGATGCGCGCTTCCGCTCGTCGATGAAGAGCGTGAAGATCAAGTACATGTCGAGCGCCTACTTCAGCCTGCTGAAGCTGCATCCCGAGCTGAAAGCGGCGCTGCAACTCGGCGAGCGCGTGACGATCGTGATCGGTGCGACGGCCGTCGTCGTCGGCACCGATGGCGAGAGCGCGCTGACCCCCGAGCAGCTGAAGCAGAAGCTCTGATGTCAACGAGTCGGCTCGGCCCTGATCGGGGTCGGGCCGGCGTCACAAGAAAGGAGTCGGGGATGGGGCGTGAGCGATTTGTGGCGCTCGTTGCCGCACTGGTAGTCGGATTGTTTGCCCTGCCAGCGTGGTCGATCGGAATCTTGCTGCCGCGAGGTGAAGGTGACGCGCCGCTGGCGATCAAGTACCACCGCGTCAACATCAAGATCAAGAACGGCACGGCGACGACCGAGGTCAAGCAGAGCTTCCAGAACAACACACGCCGGGTCCTCGAAGGGACCTTCTACTTTCCGCTGCCCAAGGGCGCGACGCTCTCGGACTTCGCGCTCTACATGAACGGCAAGCGCGTCAGCGGCAAGGTGCTCGAGCGCAAACAGGCGCGGGCGATCTACGAGTCGATCGTGCGGCGGATGCGCGACCCGGGCCTGATCGAGTACCTCGGCGGCCAGCTGTTCCAGGCGCGAATCTATCCGATTCCCGCGCTGGGTGAGATGAAGGTCGACATCTCCTTCACTCAGGTACTGCCGTTCAACGACGGCGTCTATCGCTATGTCTACCCGATGAAGACCCCCCACAGCACGGTCGCGACGCTGCGCGACTTCACGCTGGTGGCCAACGTCGAGTCGACGAACGTCCCGCTGCGCACGCTCTATTCGCCGTCGCACAAGGTGCACGTGCGCAAGAAGAGCGACAGCCTGGCGCACGCCAGCTTCGAGAAGAGCGGCCTCAACTTCGAGCGGGACTTCGTGCTCTATTACACGGTCTCCAAGAAAGCGATCGGGATCAACCTCTTGACCTATCGCGTCAAGGGCGAGCCGGGCTATTTCCTGCTGATGGCCTCGCCGAAATCGAAGCTACGCGACAAGGAGATCATCGGCAAGGGTGTCGTCTTCGTCGTCGATACCTCGGGCTCGATGAGCGGCGAAAAGATGGAGCGCACGAAGACGGCGCTGCGCTATTGCCTGAAGCGGCTGAACAAGAACGACTGGTTCAACATCGTTCGCTTCTCCTCGGACGTCGAAAAGTTCGAAAAGTGGCAGGTTCCGGCAAATGATTTCAACGTCAAGCGCGCTCTCAAGTTCGTCGACCAGCTCGAAGCGGCGGGCGCGACGGCCTTCTCCGAAGCGCTGACGACGGCGCTGGACCTCAAGGGCGACCGCCCCCACGTCGTGATGTTTCTCACCGATGGCCAACCGACGATCGGCGAGACGCGGACCGAAGAGATCCTGACGCTCGCGAAAAAGGCGAACAAGATCAAGGCGAACGTCTTCTTCTTCGGCGTCGGCGACGACATCAACACGCTGCTCTTGGACCGCCTGGCGGCGGAGCATCGCGGCTTCTCGACCTACGTCAAGCCGAATCAGGATATCGAGCTCTCGGTCGCCTCGTTCTACAACCGAATCAAGTATCCCGTGATGACGGACCTCGCCCTCGATTTCGGCAAGACCAAGACCTACGCCTGGGTGCCGCGTCGCCTCCCCGATCTCTTCAAGGGCTCGCAGCTGATCCTCTTTGGGCGCTACCGCGATAGCGGCCACACCGCGATCACCCTCGAGGGAAGCGTCGGCGGAACGAAGAAGAAGTTCATCTACGACGCCAAGTTCCCCGAATCGTCGCGGGAGAACGACTTCATCGCCAAGCTCTGGGCGCACCGTCACGTCGGCTATCTCCTCGACCAGATCCGACTGCGCGGCGAAAACCCTGAGCTCAAGCGCGAGGTGATCCAACTGGCCAAACAGTTCGGCATCGTCACGCCCTACACCTCGTACCTCGTGGTCGAGCCGCGCCACACGGTGACGCGCTTCCAACCGCCGCGCCCGACGACGGTGATGCCGGATGGCCGACTTTCGGGCCTCCACGGCGGCTACCGCGGGCCTGGCCGCGGTGACACGTCCCGTCGTCCGATGACGCGGCGCCCGAAACGAAAATCGATCCCGAGGATCGGCTTCGACAACAACGAGCCGTCGCCGTCTCCGTCACCTCGGTCGCCGAGCCCCGATCCGCAGCGCTTCGGCAACTTCCGCGTCCACACCGGGAAGAAGGGGATCGATGTCTCGAAGAAGCTTCAGAAGATGAAGCGCGAAGAGACCGAGACGACGCCCAAGAACAGCCGCGTGCGATACATCGCGGGGCGCGCATTTGCGCTGCAAAATGGCGTCTGGACGGACCTGCGCTTCCGTTCGTCGATGACGAAGGTTCGCATCAGCTACCTGAGCAAGGCCTGGTTCAATCTGATCGCCGCCTTCCCGAACGTCAAGCGCGCCCTTCAGATCGGCGGTCGCGTGATCGTCGTCGTCGGCCACACCGCGGTCGAGATCGGCCCCGCCGGCCGGTCGGACCTGACGGTCGATCGCCTCCGCGTGCTCGTCCGCTAATCCGCTAATCGAACCTAGACGCCTCGCCCAACGCTCCCCACCCACGCCACGCCGGACTCGACGCCGCGTCGATGGGCCAAGCCGAGATGGACGCGCAGCGTCCGACACGAGGCGACTCGCCAGCTGGAATGAGGGCGGACAGGAGCGATGGAACCGAGCTCGTTCAGGGGCACTCGCCCTTGGCGCAGCAGCAGCGAACACCCGTGACGACACCGATGCCGTCCTGGTCGAGGATACGGCCGGTGCTCGAGTCGATCTGCCCCGGCGTCGGGTCGACAGGGATGATCCGCGTCGTCGGTTTTGTCAGGCCGGCACAGGATTTGCCGGCGAGGGCCTGGTCGGCGCAGCAGGAGAAGTCCTCTTCCACCATGCCCTGGAAATCGCCCCCGAAGATCACGGTCGTCGAGTCGGAGTCGCCGAAATTCGCGATCTCCCAGACGTTGCCGGTGATGTCCGAAACCCCGTCCTCTGTCGTGCAGTTGGTCAGCGTCCCGGTCTTGTGGAGATCGTCTTTCGAATCGCTCACATCGCACGCCTGCTTGTTGAACGACGCGAAGGTGAAACCGTAGGGGAACTTGAACTCCCCAGCCCCGCGGCAGGCGCGAGA